>JAGLHQ010000394.1 GCA_023143375.1 Planctomycetota bacterium | reverse complement strand
TAATGTGTTTGGGCAACACGCCCTTTAGGGTGCATTGCAGTTAAAAAGAACATAGCGCATAAAAAAAAGGCAGCCCAAAAGACTGCCCTTTTTATTTGTTTTTTTTTATCGCTTTGACCGTCTCAACAGAACTCCGCCAAGACCGAACAACAGCATCGTCGCAGGCTCGGGAACGACAGATCGCAAATCCCTGAAATCCTGGCCGCCGTTAGCTGATCCGAAAGTGCTGTTGCCACCATCATCATACCCCAGAGAAAAAGGAGTGGTCAACACCGAAGGATCTGATTCAAGACGAAAGACCTCTGTGTCGCTTATGCCCCCTGAACAAAAAACACCTTCGCCGGCAGGACCAAACATGACAGCATCGCCCTCGTCTATAATCGTAAGTTTCCAGTCATTTTCATTAACGGGAAAATTCTGAGCTTCGATATAAGTATCCGAACCGATATCGTTCGCATTTACATTGATCCACCAGTCCCCGTTTGCAGGATCGTATGAAACGTCATCTGCCATATCCTCGGAAACAGTTATAATCGTTCCGCTGCGAAGATCGGACCAGATAAGGTCATTTGTCAACCACAGTGTATTACCGGCAGGAGTAACGGTACCGTCGTCATAAGCAATTTCAAGACCCCAGTTACGAATATCAAGATGGTCTTCTATCACAACCAACTCAAACCAGTCACCCCCGTTACCGGAAACGGTACCCCAGTAGGAGTCGGAACCGCCGTCTTTGAGATATTCGGAGCCGGCGACTGCGTTATATTCGTTGAGAATAATTGATGCACCAAACACGGCTGAGGCCCCAAAACAGAGTATACAAAAAACAAATTCTTTTTTCATCACTTTATGCTCTCCTTTTAAAAATATGTCTGCGCAGCAGACTACCGAAACGGACTACAACAAGGTCACACATTAAGAATTGTTTCCTGAACCTCCCCAGGTCGGAACGTCTCACTTCTATGCAAGACATCTATACTTATACCAGAAACACAGCCAAATGTCAAGGATAAAAATATTTTAAAAGCCATTTATTCCGGAAAAAAAGCTTTTTTCTTTTTATACACCTTTTTGCTTGCTACATGCCACACGTTCCGGTAAAATTGTCGGTTTTACGCAGTCACAGAAACTATAAACTCTGTTTAGGAGGCAAAAAACAGTGGCAAGTACTAATGACATTCGTAACATCGTCCTGCTAGGGCACGGAAGTGCCGGTAAAACATCTCTTGCAGAAGCGATACTGCACAAAACATCAGTCACAAACAGGCTTGGGACGATCGAGGACAAATCGACAGTTAGCGACTATGATGACGAAGAGAAGCAACGCCAGCATTCCATTCAGACATCACTGATGCACACCACATACGAAGGCAAGCTTATAAACATCGTAGACACCCCCGGATACCCGGGATTTATCGGTGCGGCCCTTCAGGCAATACCCGCAGGCGAAGTCGCCGTCGTGGTCATCAGCGCTGCTTCCGGGATCGAGATCAACACTCGCAAGCTCTTTGACGCTGCTGCAAAGGCAAATAAGCCCCGTATCATTGTAATAAATAAGATGGATGCAGATAACGTCGATTTTGCAGAGCTTCTAAAAAACATAAAAGAAACTTTCGGTTCACAATGCAGATGTGCAAATCTGCCAAACGCAGACGGAAGTGCTATCATAGACTGTATCGTAAATGAAGCCGGCGATTCGCCTGTCATGGACGTCGCAGAAGCACACCTAAATCTTGTCGAAACCGTCATTGAAGCAGATGATGATCTTATGGAAAAATATCTGGGAGGAGAAGATATTTCTCCCGACGAGATCGCAAAAGTATTCGTAAAGGCGCTGGTTGCCGGAACAATCGTGCCGATAGTCTTCACCGATTCGAGAAAAGAGATCGGGATCACCGAACTGCTGCACATGATCGTTAAAGATGCACCGGCCCCGGATCAGGCACCACCGGCCGTATTGATCGACGGCGAAAACGAAACAGAAATTACCACAGATGCAAACGGACCTCTGGCAGGTTTGGTCTTTAAGATCGGATTTGACCCGCGTTCGAACATGAAATACGCAGCCATAAAAATATTCAGCGGAACCCTAACTTCATCGACACACCTGATGATAAACGATGCAAAAAAAGCCGTTCGTCCCGGACATCCACTAAGAATGCAGGGCGGAGAAACCAGCGAAGTCGATGACGGCGTCGCTGGAGACATCGTCACACTGGCAAAGATCGACGAGCTTAAAACCGGAGATCTCATTCACGCCGGAGAAATGAAAGGCAAGTTCCAGATGCCCGCTGTTCCAAGCCCGATGTACTCGCTGGCTCTTGAGCCTGCATCACGAGGTGACGAAGGAAAGATCAGCGGTGCACTCGACAAACTATGTGAAGAGGACTGCTGCTTTAAAGTCACAATCGACACACAAACAAAAGAACGCGTTATCAGCGGACTTGGCGACCTGCACCTGAGAGTTATGCTTTCAAAACTGGAACTTCGTTACAAAGTTAAGGTAACTACGAAACAACCGAAGATACCATACCGTGAAACCATCACAGGAAAAGCCGACGGACATTACCGTCATAAGAAACAGTCCGGCGGTGCAGGACAGTTTGGAGAAGTTTACCTGCGTATTGAACCGGCAGAACGGGATTCCGATCCGTCAATGCAGCACACATGGGACATCTTCGGAGGTTCTATACCGGGACAGTTCGAAGCGCCCATCGTAAAGGGGATCAAAGACGTCATGAGTAACGGCGTCGTGGCAGGCTTCCCAATGCAGGACATTAAGGTTTCCATCTA
>JAGLHQ010000393.1 GCA_023143375.1 Planctomycetota bacterium | reverse complement strand
AAAGAGAAATTTACGTGTCCGTGGAAGTGCCTTAGGACATGCGATTTTAAAAATGTTCCGTATTGCATTGCTCTTTCTCTTACGAATGCTAAAAAAGGCGATCTTGAAAATGGGTATGCGTTTGCAGGTGCCAATGCTTATCGTGTCGATAAGTTGGTTTCTGTTGGCGAACTGATTGGCGAACTCGACGCCGGATACGGGGAGGCGTGTGAGTCTTAAGCCTGCGGAAAACGATTTATAAAAAACTATAACAGCGGGTGATTTTGTTGCTCGCTGTTTTTTTATGCAATTTTGTATTGCAAATAGATGCAAAAGTCGGTGCGGCAAAATGACGATTATTATATATGGTGAGTTTATAAAGCCTGCGTCCTATAATAATAGTTTTTAAGTGTAAATTGTACGAATCGGGAAGGGCCCATGGATCTGAAGCAGATAGTCAATTTTGTCAAGACCGATATCTGGCGTATGCGTCTTCGGGATTTTTCCGGTCCGAAGCAATTTCTTATCCGTAACCTTCGGATAATCATTCTTTCAGTTCGCGGTTTTGCCGAGGACAAGTGCAAGTTTCGTGCTTCGGCTTTAACATTCTTTTCATTGCTTTCAATTGTTCCGGTTTTCGCAATGATGTTTGGTATCGCCAAAGGCTTTGGGTACGAGAAGACAGTTAGCGAACAGATACTAGTGCAATTCCAGGGACAGGGTGAAGTTGTCAAAAAGATGATCGAGTTTGCAAATTCAATGCTTGATAACGCCAAAGGCGGTTTGGTGGCTGGTATCGGTGTTGCGATGATATTCTGGACGGTTATTAAGGTTTTGAGTAATATTGAAAGTTCTTTTAACGATATATGGGGGATCAAAAGCTCACGTAGCATCGGTCGGAAATTTAGCGATTACCTTTCGGTGATGCTTATCTGCCCGATTCTTTTGGTTATGAGCACTAGTTTGACAGTTGCGATAAGCGGGCAGGTTAGAGCCATAATTGAAGGTTACGAGATGTTTAGTGCGATCGGTCCGTTCGTTTTTTTCCTGCTGAAGTTCTCTAACTATGTGACGATATGGGTTGTTTTCTCGTTCATCCTTATTTTCATGCCGAACACTAAGGTGAACTTTCGTTCGGGGATATTGGCAGGTGTTATTGCAGGTACGATCTTCCTGTTGGCTCAGGGGCTCTATATTTATTTTCAGATAGGTGTTTCAAAGTACAGCGCGATCTATGCAGGTTTTGCAAGTCTTCCGTTGTTTTTGATATGGCTTCAGATAAGCTGGTTGATAGTTTTGTTCGGCGCCGAGCTTGCGTTCGCTCATCAGAATGTCGACACATATGAGTTTGAGCCGGACTGTTTGAATGTGAGTCACTCGTATAAGCTGTTGCTGTCGCTGTTGCTGACCGAGATGATGATACGTAACTTCTGCAAGGGTAAAAAAGCTTTCAGTGCCACGGAGATATCCCATAAGCTTGAGGTTCCGATACGTTTGGTTCGTCAGGTTCTTTTCGAGCTTGTCGAGTCCGGGGTTATCGGTAAACAGATGCAGGAAAGCAGCAAGGATGTTTTGTATCAGCCTGCGATTGATGTCGATCTGCTTACGGTTAAATACGTTAAGGATGCTCTTGAGAACACCGGGAGCGTCGGTTTGCCGCTGACGGAGGTCGATGAGTTTAATCGTCTTTGCGGGTGTATGGGTGCATTCGATACGGCGATAGGGCGTTTGCCGGAGAATGTACTTTTAAAGGACATGGCGCTGAAAGGGCAGTCTTAGGCCAGTACAATGCCGGCGAGAAATCGGCATTATTTCACGGACAATGTACTAACATCCCGGGCCCTTTTAAAAACAAGCTGTATTTATTCTTCGGTATCGAGTTTCATTGCAAACCATGGATAGAATGCCGGTATTACGAACAGCGTCAATATCGTCGCAGAAGTCAAACCAAACACTACCACAGAGGCCAGTGGTCTTTGTACCTCTGAGCCGATTCCCTGCGAAAGCAACAACGGCATCAGACCGAGAACTGTTGTCGTTGCGGTCATGAGAACCGGTCGCAAACGCTGTAAGGCTCCTGTGATTATTGCCTCCTTTGTTTCAATACCGTGCTGCCTTAACTGGTTGATATAACTGACGAGAACAACCCCGTTTTGAACAGCGATGCCAAACAATGCGATGAAGCCTATGGCTGCGGGTACGGAAAGATATTCTCTCATTACGAATAAACCAAATATACCTCCGATCAATGCAAGGGGGACATTTATGATGATCAGAATTGCTTCATTCAACGATCCAAACGCTAAATACAGAAGCAGGAATATCAAGATCAGTACAACCGGTACGATAACCGAAAGGCGTGCCATCGCTCTTTGCTGATTTTCAAATTGGCCGCCATATTCGATGAAATAACCGGCAGGCAAATCAACTGTGTCATTAATGCGTTCCTTGATGTCAGCTACGACACTTCCGAGGTCCCTGTCCCTTACGTTGCCTGCAACGATCCACCGGCGTTGGTTCTGTTCGCGGTTTATCTGAATTGGCCCGATCACTTCGGTTACCTGCGCAACTTCCTTAAGGGGCACAAGGTTTCCATTTTCGGCATGAACCAACAGGTTCTCAATAACTTTTGGGTTAGAACGATAAGGCTCCTGATAGCGAACATGAATTCCAAAACGTCG
>JAGLHQ010000392.1 GCA_023143375.1 Planctomycetota bacterium | reverse complement strand
GGAGCGGTGTTTGTTTGTGCGGCGATGGGGTTTAAATTCTTCTGCGGCCATGGTAACATTCGGATACTTGTTTTCTACATACCTATTGGTTTTATTACACAAATCATTTCGTGGGGCTGCATTTGCTGGTACCTGATGTGCGTTATCACGGCGGTTTACGAAGAACAGGACGAACTGCCGGATATTGAGATCGGGTTTGGATTCGAGTTTTTCGGTAATGTCTTCAAATCGATATGCCTTTTTATTTATGCGTTTTTGATCCCTATAATTCCGTTTTTGCTGCTTTCTAAATTGAGCGTCATACTAGTTCCCAAATTGTTTTCGGGTACAAATGTCGATATTTCGCTGTTTAAGAACTGGTTTGTTTTTTGTGGGGTATTCTTTTTTCCGATATCGGTTCTACTGATCACTGTTGCCAGAGGTTTGTGGATGGTTTTTTGGCCGATGAATATTATCCGGCCGATAGTGAAAAGTCCGCTCGCTTATATTTTTACCGCAAGCGTTGTGGTGCTGTCAGCAGCTATTCATCTGATGGTGTATAACTATGTCACGGTTCGCGGTGAAAGCGATGCGGTTATCGCGATGCATCTTGCGGCGAATCTCGGGGCGGGGCTTTTTTCAATCATTGCGATGCGTATCGTCGGGTTGTTCGGACGTCACTTCAGTTGTTACCTGCCGGAGTGAGTTACTGCTGTGGTTTATCGTCCGGATGGGCCTCTAGTTGGAGTGTTACGGGGATGTCGAGGTAGAAGGTTGCTCCTTTTCCGAGTTCGCTTTCTAGTGAAAGTGTTCCTGCGAGAAGGTCGGCAAGCTCTTTTGAGATCGCAAGACCTAAGCCTGTCCCCATTGACTGACGTGTTATCGAGCCGTCAAGCTGTCTGAACTTTTCAAATATTTTCTCTTTATTCTCCTGCGATATACCCGGCCCGCTGTCTTTGATGGCGAGCCGGACGGTTTTTTCGTCGAGCATCTCTGCCGAGACGAGTACCCTTCCATCCTGTTCGGTGAACTTTATCGCGTTGCTTAAAAGGTTGTACAGTATCTGGCGTACCTTGCCTGCGTCTGTTCGGATCAGCGGTATGTCTTTTGCGATGTCGAGGTCGACTTGCAGATTTTTTTCCTGTGTCAGGGGAATAAAGAACGAGACTAAACTTTCGCAAAGCTGGTGTATACTTGTTTTTTCAAGTCTCAGTTCCATCTTTCCTGCCTGTGTCTTTGCCAGGTCAAGCAGGTCGTTTATCATGTTCAGAAGCGATCTTCCGCTTGCGATGATGTTCTCAGCGTAACGTTTTGACTTTTCATAATCGTCAGCCGGTTTTTCTCTAAGGAGCTGTGCGAAACCTAAGATGGCATTTAGCGGCGTTCTGAACTCGTGTGACATGTTTGCGAGGAACTCACTTTTGAGCTTATTGGCCTTGAACAGCTCAATGTTCCTGTCAGAGAGTTGTGCTATCTTTCCGTCAAGCTGAGTGTTTGCCTGCCTTAGCTTTTCCTGCGATTCCTGGAGGCCGTCGAGCATGTCGTTGAACGCATCGGAAAGTTTTTCGTATTCGTCATCGGTCTTTATCGCGCTTCTTGCGTCCAGGTTTCCTTCTGCGATATTATTAACGAGTGCGCGAAGCTGCCTGACAGGCCTTAGAATGATGCGCTGGGCGATGGAATAGAAAGCGACCATAGCACCTGTCGCGGCGAGAAGCCATGCGACGATGATCCATATCCTGCTCATGAGGACTGTCTTTGCGATCTGCCTTGCCGGCGTCTGTACGATGAGGACTCCGATGATCTGGTTTTTGTTGAATACCCCGGCTGTGCCTTCGGGAGTGTGACATGTGATGCAGGAATCGGAGGCTTTTACAAGCTTTACATAATTGTTCTTTGCGGGCCTTAAGTTTTTGTCTATCCACGCCTCGTCGAACCTGCGATCGCTGGAAATAAGCTTTTCGATCTGGGAATTCTGTGTTTCGGTGACACCTGTCAGATCGATCTTTCCTGTTTCGTCAGATCGCAGCCATTTGATGGCCCTGTCGTCTTGGGAACGTACTGCACCACTTTCTTCGAGTATCGGCAATCCCTTTTCCGAGACTGTTCTTATCTGGAGGTGCCTTTCAAAAAAAGTATCCGCGACGCCCCGCCCCGTATCAAGAGCTATCTTTTCGGTGAGCTTACCCATCCAGTGGTACGGGACGAGCAGTGCCAGGGTAAGACTGAAGATAACGGCAGCACCGAACTGGAGCCTGCATTTTTCAGCAAGATTAAGCGGCTTTAGTTTCGCCAGGCGAAGCAGCTTGTCCAGATAAGCCTGAAGCCTTTTAACCATGCCAATCCCTTCCTTTGCTGGAGCGGTCCTTTGCTATTACTCTACATCGTTTTCGTGCGAATGTTTTTGCATGCGCAGGTTCAACTCGTCTAGCTGTTCCTGATCGACACCGCTTGGGGCATCTGTTAAGAGGCACTGTCCTCGCTGCGTCTTCGGGAAAGCGATGACGTCTCGTATGTTCTCTGTGCCGGTGAGCAGCATTGTAAGTCTGTCGAGGCCGAACGCTATGCCGCCATGCGGAGGTGCGCCGTATTCGAGAGCCTTTAAAAAGAAACCGAAACGATCTTGAGCCTGTTTTTTAGATATATTCAGCAGGTCGAAAACCTTCGCCTGTTTTTTGGGATCGTGAATACGAATGCTTCCGCCGCCTACCTCAGAGCCGTTAACTACCAGATCATAAGCCTGGGAGTTGATGTTCGCAGGGTCCGATTCGAGCTTGTGCATGTCCTCTTCTGTCGGGCTGGTGAACGGGTGATGCAGCGAATCGTAACGTCCATTATCCTCGTTCCACTCGAACAATGGGAAATCGACGACCCACACGAAGTTCAGTGTACCTTCTTTATAAAGCTCAAGGTCGGCGCCAAGCTTGCAGCGGAGGGGAGCGAGTGCCTTGTTGGCAACATCGATCTTGTCAGCGACGAACAGCAAGAGGTCGCCTTCGTTTGCGTCAAACCTTTCTAATATCTGCTGCTGCTGTTCGGGAGTGAAGAACTTTGCGATGCTGCTTTTAACCGTAAGAGCACCGTCTACAGTTTCGACCTTCATCCATGCCAGACCCTTTGCACCGTAATCGCCTACGAAATTCGTCAATTTCTTTTCGATGTCGCTTCTTGAAAACTTTGCTCCGCCCGGAGCACAGAGTCCCTTTACGACGCCGCCGGTTTCGACGGTTCCGGAGAATACCTTAAATGTGCTTTTTGCGGCGATGTCGGAGATGTCCTTTAGCTTCATGTCAAAACGCAGATCCGGACGGTCAATGCCGTACTCGTCTACGGACTGTTTGTATGTCATTCTTCTGATAGGCAACGCGACATCGGCGTCAAGTATCTCTTTGAATATTCGTGCTATTAGCTTTTCGTTTACTGTCATGACATCGTCGCAGTCTACGAAACTCATCTCGACATCGATCTGTGTAAACTCGGCTTGCCTGTCGGCACGCGGGTCCTCGTCGCGGAAACAACGGACGATCTGGAAATATTTGTCGGTTCCCGAAACCATCAGAATCTGCTTAAAGAGCTGCGGCGACTGAGGCAAAGCGTAGAAAGAACCTTTGTAAAGTCTGCTTGGTACGAGGAAGTCTCGTGCGCCTTCGGGGGTGCTTTTTCCGAGCATCGGCGTTTCGATCTCCCAAAATCCGTTCTCGTCGAAAAAGTCCCTCGTTATCTTTGCAACGCGGTGCCTGACGCGTATCTTTTCCTGCATTTCCGGCCTTCTAAGGTCTATGTATCTGTTGGTGAGCCTTAGCTCTTCGTTTACGCTGGATGCGTTGCCGATCTCAAAAGGAGGAGTTTTCGAAACATTTAATACCTCAAGGGTATCTGTGATTATTTCGATCTGTCCGGTTTCCAGCTTTGGGTTTTCAAGCCCTTCGCCTCTTGG
>JAGLHQ010000391.1 GCA_023143375.1 Planctomycetota bacterium | reverse complement strand
GGGTATCGCTTGAAAGCGATATATTCGAAACGTATGCACGTTCTTTCTGAACACGAATAACAGCACTTTCACCGCTCATAACCGTAACCTTAGGTGCGGTAAGAGTCTTTGAGTTTGCATGTGCCTGAGTCGCTCGTATTAAAAAGTTAACTGACAGATCGTCTGCTATATGGTTACCTGAGTAAAGAAGTTCCGTCTGGAACGCAGCACCGATACCGGTTCCATCACCTAACTGAGTTGTTGAGTTGAATGCACCTACACCGCCGAGACTCGACGTGATAGAAGATGCAGAGGGAGCGGCAATATTAAAAGAACTTTGTAATAGGTTGTTGACTAATCCGTCGGCACCCCAGCTACTGCCAAGACCTAGCTGCAGAATATCAACATCGAATCCGATATCTTCCATAAAGTTCTCGTCGACCAAAAGGAATCTTGATTCTATCGCAATCTGCTGGCCAAGAAGCCCTCGCATCGTATTGAGGAAAGTCCTGATCTTTTCCTGAATCTCAGGCGTCTGCCAAACGATCAGTTTGCTGCCGCCGAATGTAAATATCTGACCTTCGCCGCCAACCTCGAACCATGTGTCAGGATCAATGGTCTGCTGGATGATATAAATAATATCGTAAGCGCGTTCTTCGGTCAGGTACTGACCGGTCAGGTCGCCGCCGCCGCTACCGCCGCTACCGCCGCTGCTGCCGCCGCCACGACTACTACTGCCGCCGCCGCTGCTGCCGCCGCCACGACTACTACTGCCGCCGCCGCTACGACTTGAACCACCACTGCTACGACTTGAACCGCCGCTACCGCCACTTGATGAACTGCCGCCACGACTTGAACCGCCGCTGCCACCGCTGCCGCCGCCGCCGCCGCTGTTACCGATGTCCTGAGTGTCGAAAGCAAATTCGGCAGGTGCACCGAGAAGTTCGGAAACATCGTAGATCATATTTTCATAATTAGTGGGAAGCGACTCTTCTGTCGCAATAGTTATAATACCGTCCTCAACGACATAACCTAAATCTGCAAGCCCGCCCCCAACTGCCAGAAGCAATCGCTCAAGACCCGTTTTCATGCGAACTGCAGACAAACCGCGACCGCTCATCTTGATTGGTTCGTCCTGCTCAATGAAGGCGTTCTCGCTGAGATCACCCTCCATAACAACGATCGTAAGAGGTGGCGACGCCGCATTACTAACTATGTCGATCGCCTCGTTAAACGGAGTATCTTCCGTCAACTCAGAGAGATCTACAATTTGATCCAGTTGTTTGTAAACCAGTACGTCGGCCTTATTCCTGCCGGCAACATCTTCTTCTTTACGCCCGGCGATAAGCTCTTTCCAGTTCTTGGGCTGAGCAACATCGCCCGCACCGTAGAAGTTCATTTCGTTAAAACGAGTGATCTTTTTCCTGTCAGCATCGATCAAAAGTGCAAGCTCCTGATCGTCGTTTATTTTTTGTATCTCAAGCTGCTGACGCCACCTTACTGTATCTTCCAGGGTCTGAGACAGGATAAGAGCAGCTTGGTTCGTAGGATCGACAACCAAAACCTGTTCAAGCTGACCAAGAGCCTCTTCGTAACGCTGCTGTTCCTGAAAAGCGTAGGCACGCCCCATATAATCGATAACTGCCTGGCTGCGACGTTCTTCCGTCGTCTGACGAATGTTCTGACGCAACTGCTCTGTTTCCAGACGAGTCTGTTCGGCAATAGCTGCGTGATGCTGGCTGCGCCTTACGGAAATGTTCGATTCGATCGCCTTAAGCTGATTATCGAACTGACTGTAAAGATCGTCGCCAAGAAGCATCTTGTTTTTATTGATAGTCGTAAAGGCTCGTGCAAGTGCCTGATCCGCTTTATCGAACTCTTTCTGCAACGTAAAGTTCTCGGCTTTCAACACGGCATCGCTGACGATCGCACGCGTGTAATTGATCTGACGGTTGCGCTTCTGCTCGATCTGACGAATATAACCGTCATCGCCAGACGAAACTGAAACATCGGTGGCTATAGGATCGAGAGCAACTGACTCGGTAACTATCGGCTGGGAATCTTCAACAAGCATCGATTCAGGAGAATCCCACATCGCACTGTCAAAAAGATTTTCTGCAGATGGCTCGGCACGGTCAACCTGAACACCGTCGATCGTAGCAATGTAATCATTGGCGCTAAAACCGTCAGCAGTTATATTCAAACCGGACTGAGACACTTCGACAAAACCCGAACGGGCCCGGAAATACTGACCCGTGTTGTATAATTTGATGCTCAAGTTGAATAGTTCGGCAACCCTTTGGTTTTCCTTGCTCGCTACCGACACAGACGCTGCTTGCGGAGCAGCGGCGATCTTCTGACCGAGATCGGAAAGGATCGTGTTTATCTGCTCCCGTTCGGCTTCGCTAAGAAAACGGCTGGCAAGTGCTGTCTCAAGGCTGGATCGGGCCTCCAGGTACTGACCACTCACAGAATACTCGTCACTTTGACGAAGAAAATCGGCAACCTTGACACGCTCTGAAAGAGCCAAACGCACTTTCATCAGAAGCTCGGAAACCAACTCAACATCTTCCGATGTCATATAAGACGAATACGCGTTTTCGATCTTAACAAGCGAGTACTCAGCCTCTTTGTAAAGACCGCGATGATACTGCTCGGAGGCAATACGCATCGTCCACGCAGCCTTCTGACGCATAGCCTGAGTCTTACTTTCCACCTGGGCAAAACAAATCGATGTTAAAAAACTAATAACCAACACTGCTGTCAAGCTGATAGTAAACAGCGATTTACGTGACTTTAAAACTTTTGACACCTGGACCTCCAACGATTTAAATAAATGCGGAACATCAATATGTAGCCGATAATCCATATCCCATAAGCGAACAACGGACGCAATAACACGCTCTAACTACGTTAATTATCGGTAGTAGGACTAATATATTTACAATATTCTTTACCTTTCCCAAAAAAAGATTTGTTCGTACCAACCTTTAGGTTGCTTTAAACGGGATTAAAGATAATAATACTGAAAAGAATGATATTACGAGAACTTAGTGTACCAAATATTATCCCGGAAAGAACATTTTTTCCAAAAAAAATAAAAAAATGACAGATAAATCCCAAAAATCAGTGTTTTTAGCAGTGGAAACATCGGGAAGGACCGGTTCGGTGGCTATCGGCACGGACCAAAGAGCCAAAAGCCAGATCATGTTCTCAGGACCAATGCGGCACAGCGTAGAACTGTTCCCAAGCATACAGCAACTCCTTACAGATAACGGCTTTACAGCAAAAGATATCGCAGAGATATACATCACCGCAGGGCCCGGAAGCTTTACAGGCCTTCGCATCGCTGTCAGCTTCGCAAAAATGCTCGCATTGGCAAACAACGCAAGGATCGTAGCACTAAGCACCATGGATGCAATAGTGCCAAATGCCGATAAACTCATACAAGACAAGGGCATAGAGCCAAAACGCATCGCGACCGTTCTCGATGCCAAGAGGAAACACTTCTACATCGCCAACTATAAATACACACCCCACGGCTGGGAAAAAACCCTCGACGACTGCATGATCATGGCAGAGGACTTCGCAAACAAATACGCCGATCCCAAAGACCCAATATGGGTCATGGGGGAGGGATTAGTATATTACAAGGACAAATTCGACAAAAACGGAATAGAGATCGCCGACCATGAATTTTGGCCTGCCAGTGCTGAAAACGCTTATTTAGCAGGCAGAAAAATGGCACAAGCAGGAAATTTCACCGAACCACAGGACCTGAACCCATTCTACATCAGAAGACCCGAAGCAATCGTAAACTGGGGAAAAAGGTAACACTTTAGCCAACTGTCATAAACCACTTGTCATCCCAGCGAAAGCTGGGATCCATTGTAAGCAGCTTGATTGGTGGTTCCAGTTATACACTTCGCTAAAATGTTACGAAAAAAGGAATATGACATAACCACAGAGAACGCTGGATTTTGATAGTAGAGCCTAAGCCGGTTTTATCGCAAATTGGCAATAAAACTGCCTCGAAAACAAAAATCCTTGACAGTTCAAGGGAGTTTTGGTAGGATTGGTGGTCTCGGGGAGACTGAATTAAGTTTTTTAATCGCTTAGGGGGATATCTCAACTAATAGATATTTCTGGATAATTGATCCCTTTTTGGAGGCAAAAAAATAATGACATTAAATGGTCGACTCAGATCACAGAAGAAAAAAGCATTCACATTAATCGAGTTGCTGGTTGTTATTGCGATCATAGCTCTTTTGCTGTCAATACTGATGCCGGCATTGAATGCGGTCAAAGAACAGGCCAAAGCGGTTGTTTGCGCATCACACATAAAACAGTGGGGTATCATTCTTTCGTTCTATACCACCGATAATGAAGATAGGTTCCCAAGCGGCGAAGAGGGTGGGCGAGGCCAGTGGTGGTATCTGCCTATGCTGCCATATTTTCAAGAACAACCGAATATTCTTATATGCGGTAAAGCTAAAATAAAACAAGATGAAAATTCGTCTGCTCCTTGGGTGGCTGATGGTAGATATTTCCCTCAAAAGAGCGATGAAGCATGGGGAAGAGAAATTAGATCCAATGGACATCCAAACGACGGAGAATGGGTCTGGTCAAGCTATGGACCTAATGCATGGCTAATGAATCCATATCTACCAGATGGGACCGTCCAGACTTGGAGTGCCCCTAGAGGGCCTGAAGCATTTTGGGGAAAATTCACTAATATCACCACTCCTTCACGAGTGCCTTTTTATCAGGGTTCCAGGCATGTTGATTCATGGCCGGATGATTGGAATGAACCTGCTACCGGGGAGTATGCTTATGATGGCAATGGGGCTATGCAAACTTTTACACTGCTTCGTCATAACAAATCGATCAATGTTGTTTGTGGTGATGGCGCCGCCAGAAGGGTAGATATAAAGGAACTCTGGGGGCTTAAATGGCATAGAATTTTTGATACATCTAATATATTCACTCAGCCCAATGCCCCTTGGGAACCCTGGATGGAATAAAAGAGCAAGGCGATCGGCTGATCTGTAGGGCTTTTGATTTTCTATTCTATTTACTGCAATTTTGTTGTAGAATGGTGTAGAAAGCTGGAACTGTCCCGGAGATAATAAATGATGACGTCAAATGCTCGGCTCAAATCACGGAAGAAAAACGCCTCAATAACTCACAGCACTCATCGCCATTGTTTTCGCACAAAATATTGGCTTAGTTCGCTTTTAACTATACTTCTATTGCTCTCTGGCTCGGCAGCCCTCGCGCAAAAACCGACCGTCGCAATTGTTGTTTGGGACGGAAAAGCCAAAGAAGGCAGCGACCACGGCGAAATAAGGATATACCAGTTAGGCGAGCCTGCCAAGAGCGTAAATGTGAAAATAAAATACCAGGGCTCGGCACGCCAGGGTATTGATTACAGAGCTTATGATAATTCACTAAAGGTAAAGAAATATCGCACTATAGTCATTCGTCCGATTAACGACGGCCTGGTTGAAGGAACTGAGGATGCTACTGTCAGACTGATCAAAAGCGATGATTACCAAATTGACCGGCAGCATAGCGAAGCTACAGTTAGAATTCTTGACGGCCAGCTCCCGGATATCGAATTCGAGAAGCCATCTTCGGTTAACCGGGAAGCAAATGAAAAAGCCGAAGTAAAAATTAAGCTGTCAAGGGCTTACGATAAAAAAATAGAATTAGTTTACACTGTGCAGGGAGTTTTAGCGGTTGAAGGAAAAGATTTTCAATTTAAGTCAAACAAACTTTCAATCCCAGCCGGTAAAAAAGAGGCTTCTATAAAATTCCGGGTCAAAGACGATGCTGTCCCTGAAGATGACGAGACAGTGGTTATTAGGTTAACGCAGGCAACCAATGCAAATATCGCTACCGTTGAATCGCATTACTATACCATAAAAAATGACGACGGCCGGCCAACCCGCAGTATTATACATGACAGAATTTATGGAGCTCTTCTTGGATTCAGAGCCGGATGTTCCATGGGAGCGATCACAGAATATAATTGGCCGCAGGACCGGATCAAAGAGATATTCGGTTTTCAGGATAAATTCATCCCATACAAACATTACGGAGATACCTGGGCGCATCCCGCAGGCGCTACCGAAGATGGCGGCGAACGGCATAAACTGATGTGCACCGCGATCATTGAAAAACAAGATCGTATAGGTTATCGGGAGCTGAAAGATGTTTGGTTGCGCGATTGCGAAATCGAAGATATGTATTACATGACACAAAATTACGACAGAGTATTGCTTTCATTTGCGAAGTGGGGAGTGGAGCCTGCGGATATGCCGATAACCAAATTCGGTAAGCCGCAAGACCTCGGCGAACATATTCACTTAACAGCCCGAACTTTTCAGGCATTGCCTTGCATTAATGCCGGTGACCCCGAAAATGCTATTGCAGATATGAATGAAATGGGAAAACTTTACTACGAAGATCCGAAGGACGATGCTTTTGCATGGGGCGCGGTATACAACGCAGCTATGGCGTTGGCGATGCTTCCCGATGCCACAGTCAATTCGGTAATTGAAGATGCGCTTAAGTATGCATCGCCTGAAATTAACGCTGAGATCAGGGACGCGCTGGCCATAACTGAAAAATATACCGACCCAATGAACAGAGATATGTGGCAGGAATTATCAGACATGTATATGGATCCTGAAAGCAAGTACTATGCGTTTGATAGAATTGAAAAATACCAGAATTCAAGTATTTATGAAAACGTTAGTTATGCTTTCGCCTTATTTAAAGCCACCAATGCAAATATTAAGCAAAGTGTGCTTATTGCAACTAACAGAGGATATGATACTGATTGTACCGCAGCAAGTGCCGGAGCACTTTGCGGAGCGTTGTCCGGTTCGACGAAGATTCCGCAAGACTGGATAGTCACTCTTGATGCCGGTACTGCTAATAATCCTTATACCAATGCACATTTCACTAACAGGGCCACCGCTGACGGGCTATATAGAGCATTGCAAAATAAGGTACACAGAATGGAAGCAGAGCTTAAGGATTTAAAAAACAACGTCGCAATCGCGTCAAAAACCAAAACCGATAAGTTGGAAAACTATGTGAAACTTATGAAAAAGTGGAACGTGATAGAATAGTTCCAATGCAGGAATAATATGTAATTTGAATTTTAATATTTGATATTCCCCTCCCACGAGTCACGATCTT
>JAGLHQ010000390.1 GCA_023143375.1 Planctomycetota bacterium | reverse complement strand
ACATAACAAGCAAACGAATCAGCGGATTATCCAGCGAAGCTGGAGTGAAACTCGCCGAAGGAGAGCCTATTAGGCAGCCCAATTTAAAAACGATGAAAAAAAACGCAATTATGAAACGAAAATTTAATAGTAATAAGATGGAATTTTTCTGTTTTCAGCATTAAAGACACGTAGGGGTTTTTCTTGAATATAATCAGGTATTTTCCCCATAAACAGCGAGTTTTTGCTTATGCCGCGTTTTTATTCTGTCGATACAGAATTTATGAAATTGTACCTTTACTGTACGTCGAATCAACAGGGTTGACAGAAAAAACAACGTAATAAGCGTAAATCATTCACAAGGAGATATGAAGAATGAAAACACGCATGACAAGTATTAGAATTTACATCTTATTGCCCATTGTTTTGGTAATAGCTGTATTATTGTCAGCGTTAGTTATTGAGGTTCAGCGACTTCAGCATGACAATATTCACAAGAAGCAACTGGCATCTCTTGGTGAGACAGAGAGATTCTTTCAGATGGAGCTCGATGAAGAAGCCGATCTATTCAGCAGCGTGATCGATTTTCTCAAACAGGATAAAAATCTTCAGGGGGCATGGCTTGCAAAAGACAGAAAAGCACTGCTCGACTATGCCACTCCCATCTTCGAAAATATCCGTTCTAAACATCGAGTAACTCATTTTTACTTTCATGACCTGGATCGCGTTTGTTTTTTGCGTGTCCACCATCCGCCAAGGCACGGCGACTACATTGAACGGGCCACGATGGCCGGTGCAGCACAGGAAGGCAAAGCGTTTGACGGTATTGAACTGGGTATATTTGGAACATTTACCCTGCGGGTGGTTCACCCGTGGCGCATCGATGGCAAGTTGGTCGGCTACATAGAGATTGGAGAGGAAACAGAGCATATTACAAAAGAGCTGAAGGATATTTTGGGCAGTGAGTTGATCTTCGTCATTGAAAAAACTTTTCTCGATCGGGGCAAATGGGAAGAGGGTTTACAGATGATCGGCAAAACCGGCAACTGGGATCAGTTTGCCGATGTTGTTATTATTGACAGTTCAATAGAGAAACTTCCTTCTGCGATGTGCACCGAAATTCAGCAACATCTTGTCGAACATGAGATTGTCGAACATGAGAAAGTTTTCTTCGAGATATCAGTAGATCGGGATTATCTTGGCGGATTCATTGCTCTGTATGATGCCGGTGGAACCGAAGTTGGGGAGATTATCGTTTTAAACGATGTTACCGAAGTCCTGGCTTCGGGAAGAAAAACATTATTAGTTCTGATAACTATATCTGTTGTCTCAGGTTTACTGTTGTTCGTATTCTTTTATATATATATCGGCCGTATCGAACGAAAACTCGCAAACGTCTATGATGCTCAGCAAAGAGAAATCGCCGAACGCAAGAAAGCCGAACAGCAACTGGAAGCAGCAAAGCATAAGGCCGATACTGCAAACATAGCCAAAAGCCGGTTCCTTGCCAATATGAGTCATGAGATCCGCACACCGATGAATATTATTATAGGTTTTAACGATCTCCTGGCAGACGAAGAAATGACAGCCGATCAGAAAGCGTATTCCGGATTTATCAAAAACGCCAGTAACTCTTTACTGGGCATAATAGATGACATCCTCGACTATTCGAGGATCGAGGCAGGTAAACTTGAGGTCAGTCTTGAAAACTGTTCTCTAAAAAAGCTACTTGAAGATATCGATTCAATGATGCGATTGCTGACCGATGAAAAGGGTCTTGAGTTTAAAGTTATTGGCGATGAAAAACTCCCTTTAATTGTAAGCACCGACACTGGCCGTGTTCGCCAGTGCCTGGTTAATCTTATTAATAACGCCATTAAATTTACCGATCAGGGCTATGTCCATCTGAAGGTATCTTTGCAGGATAAAGACAGGAAACCCTTTATCCGTTTCGATGTTGAAGATACCGGTATCGGCATCCCGGAAGATATGCAGGAGTATATTTTTGCTTCTTTCGCACAAGTTGACGAAACTAATACACGTTTATGCGGCGGTACAGGTCTTGGCCTTGCAATAACAAAACAGTTGACGAAGCTTCTTGGCGGGGAACTTACTTTAACCAGCCATGAAGGTAAAGGTTCGGTGTTCTCTTTATTAATACCGGCAGGGGTTGATATTAAGTCACAACCGTCTTTTGACAAAAACGAAACTGTATGCAAATCAAGCCCGGCGAATGAAACTGCCACGTTATCCGGCAAAGTATTAGTTGTCGAGGATATTAAAGAAAGCCAATTGCTTGTTAAGAAGATCCTTAAACCACTTGGGCTCAAAGTAACATTAGCCGATGATGGTAACCAGGCAATAGAAAAGGCCCGCCAGCAGAGATTTGATTTAATTCTCATGGATATGCAGATGCCTGTTCTGAATGGATATGAAGCAACGAAAGTATTACGTCAGGACGGTATAACCACACCAATAGTAGCTTTGACTGCATACGCCATGGAAAGTAACAGGGAAAAGTGCTTTGAAGCCGGCTGTGATGACTACATAACCAAGCCGGTAGATCGCAATGAATTGTTGAAAATGCTCAGCAAGTATTTATCTCCGGACCGGCAAGGGCAGGATCAATCTGTGTCGCAAGAAATCGATGCGATGAAAGATGAAGTTGACAAGCTTTCCGGGGCATGTGCAGGCGCAGGCCGTCTGGATGAGCAGCAAGCCGAACCGCCACGCCTACAAGACAGCGATGAAGTGATCGACTGGAACGAACTTGTTCGCCGGGGAATGGACGAAAATATAATTGAAGAAGTCACCCCAACTTTTCTTGAAGGCAAGCAAGAGCGATTAGACAAAATGACCAAAGCCGTGGAGGCAGGTAACGCAAAAGATATCGAATTATGTGCTCATGCTTTAAAAGGAGGTGCAGC
>JAGLHQ010000039.1 GCA_023143375.1 Planctomycetota bacterium | reverse complement strand
TTTCCAAAGAACGAATGGCTTTAAGAAAGGCTTCCTTGTAGTTTTTGCCGATGCTCATCACTTCACCGACGGCCCGCATTTGCGTGCCAAGTTTATCTTCGGCACCTTTGAATTTCTCAAATGCCCATCGAGCAAACTTAACTACAACATATTCGCCGGAAGGTGAATATTTATCGAGTGTACCGTCACGCCAGTACGGTATCTCATCCAGCGTAAGACCGCCGGCCAGCAATGAGGACACCAACGCAATGGGGAATCCTGTGGCCTTTGATGCCAGGGCCGATGAACGCGATGTCCTGGGATTGATCTCAATTACAACCACACGTCCGGTTTTGGGGTCATGAGCGAATTGTACATTTGTACCACCGATGACCTCGATAGCATCAACAATATCGTAAGAGTATTTCTGAAGTCTTTCCTGCAACTTTTTATCAATAGTTAACATCGGAGCAGTGCAGAATGAATCGCCGGTATGTACTCCCATGGCATCGACGTTTTCAATGAAACAGACAGTTATTTTTTGATTCTTCGAATCCCTAACCACTTCCAGTTCCAGTTCTTCCCAGCCGAGAACAGATTCTTCGATGAGGATTTGGTTAACCATGCTTGCCGATATTCCTCCTGCAGCGATCTTTCTCAGTTCGGCAACATTATATGCCAATCCCCCACCGGTTCCACCCATCGTGTAAGCTGGGCGAACCACTACAGGATAGCCGAGTTCTTTGGCAATATTCTCTGCTTCTTCGACAGTGAACGCCGGCGCACTCTCTGCCATTTCAATGCCTAAGTTGTCCATTGCCTTTTTGAACTCTATCCTGTCTTCCCCACGTTCTATTGCATCAATCTGCACTCCTATTACTTTAACATCATATTTCTCGAGCACTCCTGCTTTTGCCAGTTCTGAAGACAGATTCAGCCCGGTTTGACCGCCAAGATTCGGCAACAGGGCATCGGGACGCTCCTTTTCAATGATTTTTGTCATAGTTTGCAAATTTAACGGCTCAATATAGGTGACATCCGCCATCTCCGGGTCCGTCATGATCGTGGCAGGATTTGAATTTACCAACACAATCTCGTATCCCAACTGGCGAAGCGCCTTACACGCCTGGGTGCCGGAATAGTCAAATTCACACGCTTGACCGATAATGATGGGACCTGAACCGATAATCATTACTTTGTGGATGTCTTTACGTTTTGGCATATTTAATACTCCCAGTAACTTTTTTAATCTAATAGCTTTGCACGCGATACAGATTAAACTATAAAACAAACAAGCTGTCAAACATAACTTGCAAAGTCGGTTTTCAATATTATAAGCAGCTAGCTCTGGTATGCCCAGTTTCTTGGCTGCTATAATAGGATCACTTAAAATCAGGTTCCTTGTTTGTTCTAAAATAAGTATCTCTGGGATTGCTGTAGTATCCCCTTCATATGCTTCAGTAATGACAGGAGGTTCATCAGGAATGTCTTCCCAGTCAATATATCCATTAGGGCATTTAGGTAAATTAGTATAGGGGACAGTTATTTCAACTACTGGCTCTTCTTCCTTGGCTTTGTTGAGATGTTTCTGGAACTCAAACAAGGAACGATCGAACTCAGTAGAGCCAGATTCTGGGTTTTGAATAAGTGGCATAGTAGCAATTACTGCCTTTGTCATATGACAGACCTACAATTGGTCTGCCGTTTGGGTCGTTTACGAACTTCGGTGGTCTACCCCTTTTTGTCATAATAGTATCCTTAAAATAATAATTTCTATAGATACTATCACGCCGCAATTTTCATCACTTTACAAGCTAGGAAATGAAAATATTCTGGAATAAATCCAGTATTAAATCCAGTGAAGGTTTTCCAAAAACCTAAGTCCTGAGTTAATAAGGACATAAAGCCACTGGAGGCGGGGGGATTCGAACCCCCGTCCCGTGATATTTCAGGAAAAGCGTCTACATGCTTAGTCGCCAATTTAGATCTCGCTCAGGCAAGCGCCCAACGACAGGCTATTACCGTTGCCAGTCCGCAATTAATTTCGCCTTCGCGTCACAGACAACCCGCGTAAGCTATCCCGCTTTGTGACGCTCAAGACGAACCCGCAGGAATAGGTCCGAATGAACGGGCTGCTCTAATTAGGCAGCCATGCGCAACTGTGAGTTGCCAATTAAATTAAGTTGCCGGATTTTTAACCAGGCCAACCGACATCCTGGGCATGCGACTTAACCGTCTATCTATCCGGTCGATACCATTCGCCCCCTATTAACTTTTACGAAAAGAACATCCACCAGTGCGATATTCAGTATAACATTAAATGACCAAAAATGCAACTTACCTCTTACCGGACGCCTTTAGCCAGTCCTCAAGGTTTCTGGCAAGGATCGTCACATCCTTTTTTCGCATGATATGCTCGTAGATGTTTGGTTTTACCTTCAGCTTTTGCATCGCCTTATCTACCCGCTCCCAGAGGCGTTTCTTCTTTACCTCCGTATCTGCAAGGTACAGATCGGTCACCATCTCCTGCAATTTGCCGAGCATTATCGTATCGAGGTTCTCATAATACCGCGAGATCACATTTTGTTGATAGCTGCTTCGTTCTTTGGCCATTTGTTTCCCTTTAATCACAACTTGAAGTCAGCGTTATAACCATTTTGCCGACTTTTGTCCAGATTTTGCTTTTTGGGGTATTTGGATTGACCGGCGAGGCCATTTTTGGTAACATTTTCGTTTTCCAGTCGGGGTCTGTAGTCTAAATGCTGTTTCCGCCTATTTGATCGTTCTGACAAAATGTTTGTTTTTTACGTTAACTGTCTATAAAACAAGGACTTAAAGAGAAAAGATGGATGTTGCTCCTTTTAAAGGCTTAAGGTTTGATCCGTTGGTGGTTTCCGATGTCGGAAGCTGTATATGCCCGCCGTACGATGTTATCGACGCGGGTTATCTGCAAAAACTTCATGAAAAAAATCCGCAAAATATCGTAAGGATCATCAAGGGCAAAACCTTCGATACGGACAACGATCAGGATAATAAGTATACCCGTGCAGCTAAGTCGCTTACCGACTGGATAGAGTCTGGTGCACTTAAAGAAGATGCCTCCGAAGCGATATACGGATATGTTCAGGATTTCCACGTTGCCGGCGGCACCTTCCGCAGAAGCGGCATAATAGCACTCGGCAAACTCGAAGAGTTTGGCAACAATGTTCAGCCGCATGAAAAAACTCTCGACGGCCCCAAAGCAGACAGACTGAAACTTATGACCGCAACGGCTGCTCAGTTCGGGCAGATATTTATGCTTTATGACGATCCCGAAAAAGTAGCTGAAAATATCATAACCAATGCTGCTGCGAAACCTGCGGTTATAGATTTCATTGACGATGATAATGTTCGTCATCGCCTTTACGTCATCGACGATCTCATCGAGATAGGCGAGATCATAAATATGATGCAGACAAAGCAAACCGTTATCGCAGACGGGCATCACCGTTATGAAACAGCGATTAACTATTACAACCAGACAAAAAATCCTAAAGCCGCATATCGTATGATGACGTTTGTCAATATGCGGAACGAAGGACTGTTGGTATTGCCGACGCACAGGCTTATGCTAAATGTCGATGGGTTTGCTGTTGACGAGTTTATTGCCAGGATAGCGGACACCTTTGAGATATCAAGATACGATTTCACCGATGACAGCAACAAGCCGGCTGCCCGGAATAAAATGTTCGAGCAGATGCAGAACCGTTTCAAAAAAAATAAAAACGCTTTCGGTGTCTATGCAGGCAACGATACTTTTTACGCCATCGAGCTTAAGAAGCAAAATGTGCTGGACGTAATTTGTCCCGATATGAGCACCTCATCGAAGGAGCTTGACGTAAATGTGCTTCACAAAGTTATATTAGAAGGCATCCTCGGCATTGGCGACAAACAGCTTGCCGCCCAGAGCAACATCAAATATATAAAGGATATTGCAGACGCCGTTGGCGAATCGATACATAGAGTTGACAACGGCCAGGCCCAAGCGGTATTTTTCATGAATTCGACACGTATCGAGCAGGTCAATGCCGTCGCCGTCGCCGGCGAAAAAATGCCGCAGAAATCGACGTTTTTTTACCCGAAGGTGTATACCGGGTTGGTTGTAAATAAATTATAGAAAAGTGAAATGGTAACAGGAGTTTAAAATGGTTGACTGGAAAAATCCACCGAGACTGTTCATTCCGGGACCAATTAAGGTTCTTCCGGAAGTACTGGAACAACTCGCGCGTCCGACACTTGGGCACCGAGGCAAAGAATACTCGCAACTGCACGGCGAAACCGTCGGTATGCTCAAGAAGATGCTCTCGACCGAGCAGAGTGTTTTCCTTAGTACTTCATCGGCTTCGGGCGTTTGGGAGGGCTGTATTCGAAACTGCGTCAAGCTGGACGAGACCATACTGTGTACCATGTGCGGTGCGTTTAGCGATAAGTTCGCGATGGTTTCAAGGGCTTGCGGCAGAACCCCTGACGAGCTAAAAGTCGAGTGGGGGCAAGCCATCACCGCTGATATGATCGATAAGAAACTTGCAACAGGAAATTATGCCGCGGTAACTATCGTCTATAACGAAACCAGTACAGGTCTGACCAATCCCGTTTATGAGATTAGCGAGATGATGAAAGAAAAGTATCCTGATGTGCTGGTGTTCGTCGATGCAGTTAGCGGAATGGTTGGATTGCCAATGCATTTCGATCGGCTCGGATGGGATGTTGTGTTCGCTTCCGTTCAAAAAGCTTTTTCTATTCCGCCGGGACTCGCTGTTTTTGCGGTAAGCGACAGGGCGATGGAAAAAAGCAAGACCGTCCCGGACAGAGGTTATTACTTCGACTTCCAGGAGTTTGCAAAATCCGCTGCAAAGGACCAGACACCTACAACGCCTGCCGTTCCGCAGATCATGGCTTTGCATTATCAGTGCACACGCCTGCTTGAAGAGGGCATGGAAAACGTATGGGCACGCCACAAAAAAATGGCCGAGTATGCAAGAGCCTGGACAAAGGAAAACTTCGATCTGTTTGCACCGGAAGAATATGCGTCCAATACTCTTACCGCGGTTAAGAATAATCGAGGCATAAAGGTTGCAGAAGTTATCGCTGCTTTGCAGCAAAAGCACAACACCGTATTCGGTAACGGTTACGGCAAGCTCAAACAGGACGTCTTCCGTATCGCTCACATGGGCGACATCTCGCTTGACGATCTTAAAGAGCTGCTCGGATGGATCGACGAGGAAATTAAATAACCGATCCTTTAAATGACAACACCAAAGGGCCCGCGAAATATCGTGGGCCCTTTTTTATGACAACCATATTTTAAGCCCAAAAACAGCGTTTAGCTTTATAATGTGGACTGATTTTTCAGTTTTATTCTATTTAAGGGTTTGTTTTTTACCGATGATGTTTAATATATAAGTAGTCGAACGCGATTGTTGTCAAAAATTTGGGCACCTTCATGCGAAAGGGGAAAAGATGCGTGCTACCAGTATAGCGGAAATTATCGAACACGCCGAAAAATTTGAACAGGACCTTGTCGAGTTTTACCGGGGAATATCAAACCATACAAGCCACGAAGGCGCTCGGATGGTAACAGATTACATTGCTCTCCATACCCGCCATATCAAGGAGATGCTAAGCGAGTTGCCGGAAGAAAAAAGACAACACATTTGCAGCATTCCGTTATCATATAAACCAGCCATTCCCGGAAAGCAATGTTTCGAGTTTATTGAACTGCCGGACGATGCAACAGCCGACGATGTGCTGGAAGCTGCCATAAGTTTTGACGAATACCT
>JAGLHQ010000389.1 GCA_023143375.1 Planctomycetota bacterium | reverse complement strand
CTCTCAAAATCCCAAGAGTTGTTAGAACGGATAAAGAAAGAATTCCAAAAATTCGAATCATTTGTTTCTGAGCCAAATTGGATCGAAAAAGCAAAGACGCAAGCCGGTAACGGGAAATGAAAGGTTCTGCGCATTGCTTTGAATTAATGCAGGCTTGCCGCTCAGGACGACTTTCAGTCATTTTTTGGGGATATGTGCGACGGTTTGCCGAATAACGGTATATGAAGAGCGCTGGCGGTAATTATCTTAGCAGTTTGATCGAGGTTTCGGTTATCATGTTGATGGCGACTGGGACTGTTTTTGTGTACTCGGCAGGCGCCAACGTTAGTGTTAGCTATGACCTCGAGCATTTTTATAACTTCACGACCTTAAAACAGTTGCTGTTCTTTCCCCTTGCTATCGGTGTGATGTATGCTGTCAGCAGGATAAACTACAAACGGTTTAGCCTTGAAGTTAATCCGGTCGGTAAGTCTCTTACGCCTTATCTGGTTATCTTTTCTATTTTGCTGCTGGTTCTGGTTTTGGTTCCTTCTATCGGTATCGAGAAGAACGGGGCGAGGCGTTGGCTTTCGGTCGGTGCGGGGGGTGCGAATATCAGTTTCCAGCCGTCAGAGCTTGCCAAATGGGTTATGCTGATATTCGTCTCTGCCTTCCTTGCCAAAAATACCGAGGGGATAAAGCGGTTTCGCAGGGGTTTTGTGCCTGTTTGCGTTGTTGCTGCGATAGTTGTGGGGCTGATCGTTACGCAGGACCTGGGGACCGCGGGTCTGATATGCGGTTTGACGTTTCTAATGCTTGTCATCGGCGGTGCGAATTGGAAACATTTGCTGACGCCGATCCCGGTGCTTGGAGTTGTGTTCTATTTTGCGATAGCTACGTCGCCGTATCGAATGAGCCGTTTGAAGGCGTTCTTCGATCCGATGGCTGACAGCAACGCATCGTATCAGGCGAGGCAATCGCTGATGGCGATCTCCAGCGGCGGGACGTGGGGGAAGGGGCTTGGCAACGGTGTGCTGAAGTACGGTCACCTTCCGGAGGATACGACGGATTTTATATTTTCGATAATCGCAGAAGAGCTTGGATTTGCCGGGGCGATTGCGGTAATATTAGTGTTCGCGGTCCTGATAAGTATCGGTCTGATAGCGGCGTGTCGGTGCGAGGACCGGTTTGGGCGGTTGTTGGGGTGCGGTATCGTGCTTGCGATAGGCGTACAGGCGGCGATCAATATCGGCGTGGTTACGGTTGTCTTGCCGACGAAGGGTATACCGCTTCCGTTTATAAGCGCGGGAGGTACGAGTATGCTGTTAAGCGCTGCGGCTGTGGGCATTCTATTGAACATTGTACAGCAAACAAATGGCCGATGCGTCGCATCGGCGACAGTAGATAGTAGTGATTAGATAGCGGAACGTCGAGTCCGCTTCGCGGGTCCGATTATAAAGAAATGGAGCAGCGGTTGGGTAATGATCGAAGTTATTTTTTTGCAGGTGGCGGGACGGGCGGACACATTTATCCGGCGATAGCTGTTGCCGAGCGGATAGCCGACGGACAGCGGCGGTCACCGATCACTTTCTTTTGCAGCCAGCGAGCCATCGATAAGAAGATACTTTCCGGGACGGATTTTGAGTTCTTTACATTGCCTGCGGTTTCTGCATCTGTTCGGCCCGACAGGTTTTTCAAGTTCGTGTTTGGATTTTTCAAAAGCTTTAAGATCGCGCGGTCGATCCTGAAACCGGCGGCGGGTCAGGCGATCGTTGTCGCCACCGGCGGGTTTGTATCGGTAGCGGTGGTGTTTGCGGCCAGGAGCTTGAAGATCCCCGTCGCACTTATAAATGTTGACATGGTTCCGGGCAAGGCGAATAAGCTTAACGCAAGGTTTGCGCAGCAGGCGTTCGTGCATTTTCGGCAAACAGCCGATTATTTCAAAAAGAAACATGTGGCTGTGGAGGTTGTCGGGTGTCCCTTGCGTAAGGAGTTTGCCGATCCTCATGGCGGGTGTGTCATCGACGAGCTTGGGCTGGATACGGGCAAGCGGACGCTGCTTATAATGGGCGGATCGAGCGGTGGAGTTAATATCAACCGGGCGGTGTGCGAGCTGCTGGATAGCTTGAGCGGATTTGCTGACGATTGGCAGATCGTGCATCTTACGGGCAGCGTAAATCATGACGAGACGAAGGGGGGGTATGGGGATACGAAGATCAAGCATGTCGTGCGTGAGTATTACGAGAACATGGCAGGTCTTATGAGCGTGTGTGATCTTGCGGTGGGACGTGCGGGGGCGGTGAGCGTTGCCGAGTATGAGGCTTCGTGGCTTCCGGTGATCTGTGTTCCCTATCCGTATCATCGGGACAATCACCAAACCCTAAATGCCGAGACGCTTGTTCAGCGTGGCTCGGGGGTTATCGTTGCCGACGAAAAGAATGACGAGCTGACGGCCAAGTCGCTTAGTAAGCGCTTGCTGAAGTTGATGGGCGACGATACGCTTCGTGAGAAGATGTCGAAGGCGGCGAAAGAATCTGCGCGTGAGAACGCCGCGGAGTTAATCGCCGACCAGCTTGGCGGTATTTCTTAGTTATTCGGGCTTGTTGCCCAAATCCTAAGCACTAAATCCGAAATTCTAAACAAGCACTAATGACCAAAACGCAAATGATCCAAACGGTTCTGACTGCGTCAGAATCGGGTTTAAAATTTTGGACATTTGAATTTTCTATTTGTTTCGTATTTCGATATTCGGATTTCGTATTTGAGCAACGCTCCCATTGGTGCGGAAGATATTTCCGTTGGTGCGGAAATAATTTCCGGTTTTAGTTTTTATTTCATTTCTTGGGGTTCAATTCTGCTGCTAAAAAGCAATAATTCTTTTCCAGATCGCATTGGTATAGATTTTGCGTGCTAGTATGTGCTATGGATAATATTAACAACGATCTTGTCGGAAGCGGGCTTGTTCGGTCTCTGCCCCGGCTGATCGACGGTGCAGGAGAAGATCGGTCGAGGCGGCAGGGCGAGGATGCGCGCGGGCGTGTTTCTGACGATCGATCGTCAGCAAAGGAGCGGTTTACTGTTAAGGTTAGCCGGAGGGTTAATAACGCCAGGGAGAGATTGACGCGACGGTTCGGCATGTACGGGGCGCAGCATGTTTTCCCGCTTGGTATGTATGTGAATTATCTTGCGTGACGTGCGCAGTTATCAATCGCAAAAACGTTTTAGCCGTTTTTTTCGCGGTCCTTTATGAGTTTGTATTCTACGCTGTCAACGAGTGCTTTCCAGCTTGCGTCTATTATGTTTTCGTGTACGCCGACAGTTCCCCACATTGCTTCGTGGTCGCGTGATTCTATTATTACCCGTACTCTGGCTGCGGTTCCTGCTTTTGCGTTTACTACGCGAACCTTGTAGTCTATGAGGCTCATTTCGTGTATGTTCGGGTAGAATCTGCCGAGCGATTTTCTAAGTGCACCGTCGAGCGCGTTGACCGGGCCGTCACCTTCTGAGACGACGTGCTCTACGACGCCGTCAACACGGAGCTTAACGGTCGCTTCGGTTACGATCCTGCCATCGGTGTCGCGTTCGACGTCTATATGGTACTTCTCAAGTTCGAAGCTTGGCTTATATGTGCCAAGAGCTTTTTTGACGAGTATGTCAAAGCTGGCTTCTGCGGCTTCGAACTGGTAGCCTTCATTTTCTTTTTTCTGAACCATCTGTAATATTTTTTGTGCGACGGCTTTGTCTTTTACGAGTTTTTTCTTTTCGAGCTTTGCAAGTATGCTCGACGATCCGCTAAGCTCTGAGATGAGGAATCGTCTTTCGTTGCCGACGAGTTCCGGAGCGATGTGCTCGTAAGTTTTTTTGTTCTTGCGCAGGGCGTCTATGTGCAGCCCGCCTTTATGTGCGAAAGCACTTTCTCCGACATAAGGCATGTTCATGACCGGCGAGAGGTTGGCTATCTCGAAGACATACCGTGACAACTCTGTGAGGCCTTCGAGTTTGTCTTTGGCGATCGTCTCGTATCCCATCTTGTGTACCAGGTTTGGGATTATCGTACAAAGATTTGCGTTTCCGGTTCTTTCCCCGAGTCCGTTGACGGTTCCCTGAACGTGGGTCGCACCTGCGGAGACTGCGGCGAGGGCATTGGCTACTGCGCAGTCGCTGTCGTTATGTGTGTGTATTCCGACGGTTGCTTTTTTAAATTTTTTGCAGACCTTCTTTGTTATTTCATAGACTTCGGAAGGGAGGCATCCGCCGTTGGTTTCGCAGAGGACCAGAGCGTCTGCGCCTGCGTCGTCGGCGGCTTGTAAAACCTGCATTGCGAACTTTGCGTTGGCTTTGTATCCGTCGAAGAAGTGCTCGGCGTCGAAGATGACTTCTTTTCCGTTTTCTTTCATATATTTTACGGAGTCTGCGCACATTTCGAGATTGTCATCGAGTGTGCATTTTAGGACCTCGGTAACGTGCATGTCCCATGTCTTTCCGACGAGTGTGACAGCGGGGGCCTTGCAGCCGAGCAGTGCCTTCATGCAGGTGTCGTCTGCGACGGGTGTGTTTGCTCGCCGGGTGCTTCCGAAGGCTACGATCTTAGCGTTTTTTAGATGCAGCCCCTCGACCTGCTCGAAGAATTGCTGCTCCTTTGGGTTGGACATTGGGTATCCGCCCTCGATGTAGTCAACGCCGAACTCGTCAAGTCGTTTTGCGATGAGCAGCTTGTCAGCGAGCGAGAAGCTTACGCCCTCGGCTTGCATGCCGTCCCGTAATGTGGTGTCATAAACCTTTATTTTTTCCATAGTTAAATCCTGTA
>JAGLHQ010000388.1 GCA_023143375.1 Planctomycetota bacterium | reverse complement strand
GAGGGCCTTAAGTTCCCTTGAACCTTATTTTATATATAGTAACACACAAAACACAAGTGTCCTATCCAAGTATTCCAAATTAGAACGATAACAGGCAATGCCAGATATATGTATATCCAAGAGCATCGATATCCTGCCATACTTTTTTTGCCATTTCTTCGTCGCCGGGTATCTGCGGCAGCTCTTTTAATTTTTCTTCCCAGGGAATACAAACGCCGGGCGGTCTTTTCCGGTCCTTATTATCCATCAATAGACTCCATAGTCGCGTACAAAATCAGTCATCGCTTTTACGTTTTCAACTTTTGCATCGTTTTGAATTATAGCAGACGCATCGAGTATATATCCACCGTCTTTGGCAACGCCATCGATGACCTTTTTGCAACAATCTCTAACCTCATCTTCTGTTCCATAGCTTAAAAGAACATTATCTATCCCGCCGCTAAGGCAAAACTTATGCCCTAGAGCCTTGTGAACGTCAAATATGCTTCCTTTGTCAACGTGATAGACTATGCTTTTTTCGGGCAGCTCTGCAAAAGATGACAGATGTTGGTTCCAGTTGCCCTCGGCATAAAACAATGTCTGGTGTCCGCGTTTCCATATCTCTTCGATTATGGGTTTAAGGGTGGGCCAATGTATAGTGTTAAAATGATCGTGCGAAATAAAGGGCACACAACCGCGATGCATCCACATAGTGATGGGGACATTTTTGTCCGGATCGGCACCTGATAAGGCAACATGCAGCAAATGAGGCATAAGAGCTTCACATGCCGCACGGACCTTTTCGGGTCTTTCAATAAGATCGTGACATAAACCGATAAACCCACGAAGCTTGTCGCCAAGAATATCCAAAGGTGCCTTTAACATGCCGGAGATCGCTGAAACGGTTCCGGATTCTTTACGTAACAGTTCACCTTGCGAAGGAAAGGCATTGAAATATTGCATCATCGCCATGCCGCCCTTTACAAATGAAAGGTTGCTGGTAAAAGTGGAAGCTTCGCCGATGGCAGTAACATCATTGCTAACGCGCGGCAGCCAAACGTTAAAGAGAAAACCGGTTGGGTCGGCGATAAGCTGATCGTATTCGTCTACCTTCATAAAAGCATCGTCCTGCGACGGTTCGCGATACTGAAACCCCGTATCGGCGGAAACATCAATACCGGGAACACCATAGTATTTTAGCCCGATAGCCTGTGTAAGCCCTGTCCAAACGTATACCATGTTGCCGACAACTGCGTCCCAGTCGAAATCGGCAGCGCATTTTCTGACTGCGGTGAAGGCATTGTTATAATCGTGCGTGACCTCCTGACAAGTAAAACCTGCATACTTGGCGGTGAACTCGGCGACAAACGGACGTATCGGAACCATATCCGGTTTTTCGTTACGCATAGCGGTAACGTATCTTTCCAGACGCTGGGCATACAAACTTTCCATACAGGCTGCTATTTTACTCTCTCCTTTTGTACCTGGCTAAAACAGCATTATAAGGACCATCCCTCACGGTACTTTCTGTGAACAAACTCATTAGCTTCGGGAAGATTTGTGACGGCCATATTTTTTCCATCCCATTTTAGTTTTTGGTTGGGGAAACGTATCGCCAGATTGCCCATTAAGACGGTTTCTGTCAGCGGTCCTGAGTATTCGAAATTGGAGGATGCTTTCGGGCCGCCCTTGCAGGCTCTTATCCAGTCCTGCTCGTGTCCGCCTGTTGAGCCCTCGATCCTTGGTATTGTTTTTGGCGGGCGATCGAATGCTTTCATAGCTGTTTCGGGAACGAGCCTTGGATTGCCTCCGTTACCGCTGCACATGATCATTCCCTTTGATCCGATGAAGAAATTACCCTCTTCCGGCATACGTCTTCTTTCCTCAAAGACCTCTGGTATCTCCGGCTGCATGCCTCCATCGTACCAGTTGAATTTAACTTTCGGCATAGTTCCGCGTTCCGGGAAGATATAGCGTACTATCGAAGCACGCGGGAGAACCTCGCCTTCGTTAACTTCCTCCCAATTCCTTCTAAATGTTGAGATGCAGGCCTGTACGGAATCGGGGTATTTAAGATCGAGTGCCATAAAAGCAGGGTCCATGTAATGACAGGCCATGTCGCCTAATGCTCCGGTGCCAAAGTCTTTCCACGCTCTCCAGATAAATGGCAAATACGCAGGATGATATGGTCTGTATGGAGCTGGTCCGAGCCACAGGTCCCAGCTTAGGGTGTCCGGTACTGGCGGTGTTTCTGCGGGTCTTTTCATGTCGCGTCCCTGAGGCCAAACTGGTCTGGTCGTCCAGACGTGGACCTCTGTTACGTCGCCGATGGCGCCGGCTTGTATCCATTCACGAACGAGCCTTATGCCTTCGCCTGAATGTGCCTGGTTACCCATCTGTGTTGCGACGCCCATTTTACGGGCGGCTTCTGTGAGCATTCTAGCTTCTTTAACCGTGTATGTCAGAGGCTTTTGGACGTAAACGTGCTTGCCCATGTTGATCGCTTTTAGTGCGGCGACTGCGTGAGTGTGGTCGGGTGTTGCTACCAGGACGGCGTCTATGTCTTTTTTATGCTTATCGAGCATGACACGGAAATCGCGATATTTCTTTGCCCTGGGAAATAATTCAAACGACCCGGATGCTCTTCCGTAATCGACATCGCACAATGCGACGATGTTCTCGCCGTTTGAGGCGCCTGTAACCGGGATCAGATTGCCTTTATCATCCTTTTGGACCTTGGCCATCCTTCTGATATTACCTGCGCCCATTCCGCCGGAACCGATGGCGGCGATGTTTAATTTATCACTCGGCGATATATATTTTGGCCCGCCTAATACGTGGCGG
>JAGLHQ010000387.1 GCA_023143375.1 Planctomycetota bacterium | reverse complement strand
CAAGCAATAAACCCTGATTACTGCGCTGCTCAACAGCGAACATGCCGGCATAACCGCTACCACCGAATTCACGATCTACTCGCCGCGCTGCCATTGACCATGTTTGTTGATAATCATATTTAAACTGATAAGCCGCTTTGAATTGCGTCTGACGGCCACGAGCATAAAGCGAATAGAAACGATCCCTGAAACTCAGCTCATCACTAACAGGTTCATAAGTTTCATAGTCGAGTCGTAGCGTACTATTTTCTTCCAGATCCCAGCGTGTATTTAGCTGCGCCGATTCCCACTGCGAACGCTCCGCCACATAACTGGCTGACATGGATAATGCAGACGGCAATGGTTTATTATTTTCGCTCTCGCTGTTTGCACGCAAGCCAAAATGATAGCGTTGCTCATGGCCGTCCTGATCTAAACGCTGCCAGCCCAGACGAGCATCAACGTCATAATCATGAATAAGGTGTGGCAGGGTTTGTAGATCGAGACCATAAAGCGCCTCACCATCGATAGAGCGAAAGGCTTCAATGCGACCGGGTACACCAGCATAAAAATTCAGGATTAGCGCATCGGCTTTATGACGGTATTGAAGTCCATCAAGACTGTAATAACCGAGCGCATCGGCTCGAAAAAACCGACCCAGACTAATTTGATCTATGGCGTTGTTAAAATCCTGTTGCAGATAAAGTTGATACAGTTCAGCTTCACTGTTATTTCGCTGTTGTGACAAAGCCAGACTCAGGCCACTGCTTAAGCCTTTATCAGGATCGTTATAAAGCAGATCAAGCCGCTCTTCCAGACTACTCTCGGCATGGAACTGGCTGTTGTTTGTTTCTATCGCAGTTTCCAGCTGCCCCGACAAAGCGGCTTGCGCATCTGCCGACGTTAATATCATTATCCCTAACAGGCTCAATGCATGATTAAAATCACGCACTGTGCTCGTCATACAAACCATTGCCATGTTTCTTTTTGTGCACAGCCCAGGTAACCATAGCCGCCAGTGCAACCACGCATCCTCCACAGGTAGAACAACGACCTTCTTTTGGAACGGTACAGTTGGAGGAAGCAATAATATGACTAACGGCAAAACCTGCCCCGGCTAACCATGGCACCAGTTTTTCACTACGCTTGAG
>JAGLHQ010000386.1 GCA_023143375.1 Planctomycetota bacterium | reverse complement strand
TTTGCAATGGTACTATTGGTATTAGTGGAATCATTCATTTCGTTCCTGACCCAGCTGGTGGGGAACGCGAAAACATCCGGCATGTAATTCCAGAAATCACCCCATTTAGAACCGTTGGCGGGATCTTCTGAATGGTGCTGGTGTTCTACCTTTTGTGGCGTATGGTCCCATTCTGCCATAATTGCATCTGCCACATTATCCTGATGACATGTAACACATGGTGCCGCCGTTACCAAACTTGTAGAAAATGTAATCCCGTCAAGCTGCAGGTACTTTATAGGATGGATATTGGTCTGGGTATTGTTCATATGACATTCAGTACAGTTTACAGCACCGTTGTGTTTCTGAAACTCTGAACTATTGTGACAATTACCACTCGTACAGCTGGCATCGGTATAGTACGGTTCAGTCATCTCAGTACCATGTAGTGCATATGCATTATGACATTCAGCAACTGTGCATCCAGGAGTATCCTCACTACTTGAGTGTTCCGAACGCTGCATGTTCCAAGGATTGCTGAAAGCATCCGAAAACGTAGTCGAAGTGTTCATGTGGCAGTATTTACAGTACGTATCGGTGTGGCGCACATTTTCAAGATATGTATGTCCAGTTCCATAGTGAACTGCAAGCCCTATACGAGTGACATGATCATCATCTACATGTGATGTATTATACATCTCGGTCTCTGCATGGCAATCCTCACATCCGCTTACACCAGGGGTGTTAATCTCATCATCATACCATGTATGTGCCCGGTTTTGTGGTGCGTTGAAATTAGTGTTCACATTGTCGTTATGGTGGCAGTACGTACAATTATGCGCACTGGTAAGATTATAATTGGAAGAGTGACCATCCGTAGGCTGCTCATCGAAATCAGCCTGACTGTCACCTCCACTATAACCGTGGCATGCCCAACATATACGGTCTTCTTCACCATTTGACGCACCAGTTATAACGGAATTATTATTCAGATTGTAGTGAACATAATCTGGATTGTTCATGATATTGTAATC
>JAGLHQ010000385.1 GCA_023143375.1 Planctomycetota bacterium | reverse complement strand
ATCTCCGGAGAGGCTAAGATGTTTTTCCTGCCCCTGAAATTCGAATATGACAACTTTTCCAAGCCGAGCAAAATTAGTTGACTTGTTGATATAGAAGTGTCCCGACTCAGGGACGATCGGTTTTACGAATGTGCATCCCGATGCCCCGAGGGCGGTGATCGCTAATGCTAATAATATTGCTTTGCGCATTTTATTCCATCTCCTGACCCGGTTCGATCTGTGCCGAATCGACCATCTCCGCACCGAGCATCCGCAATATTCTGCTAAGAGCGTTTAGTTGCGTCGCTTGAGCCTTGCGTATCTCATTCCTGAACCCAAGAACATCGCTTTTCCAGCGAGTAAGCTCCAGATGCATTTCCTGCAGGAAGGTGTTCGCCTCGTCCAGTTCTTTTTTGGTCTGCTCGTATTCGATCTGAAGTTGTGAGAGTTTATGTTTAGTGGCGATGTTTTCCTCTACCAGCGATGAATTTCGTTCCATCAGCTTTTCGACTTTCACCGACAACTCGTCATACTTTTGCGACCATATCAAGGCCCTTTCAACGGCTCCGGATTTGTCCGCGCCAGGATCGGTAAATCTGCCTTCGATAGAATCGGTATTCGAGCTTTGCGGAGTTGTTCGAGGCGCAATAGGCAAAGTGAACTCTATCGGTTCGTCGACGATGTTACAGCCGAGGGATCCCAGCAACAGTGACGTTAATATTAACAATGTTATTTTTCTATTCATTTTTATCTCCTGATTCGGCAATATCGCCGTAATTACATTGGATATGGCTTTTCGCGCCGCAACTGCACACGATCTCGATGATCGCGTATTGTTCGTTACTTTCGATCACACGAGCCTGCTCTATGTTCCCGGGTCCCATCGCTTGCCCTGGAACCGGCTGAACCGAGGACTCAATGTCGCTTCCGAGTTTGATGCATATCTCACCTTCGACAACTACACGCTCGTTTTTAACTACTGTTACCGGTTTGTGTATCATAAATTCGTCGGTCCTTTACTATGCACGAAAATCAACGTGGCCTTCATCGACTTTTTTGTCGGTTCCATCTTTTTCTTCCGAAAGTTGTTCGTCGATCTCGCCTTTTCTTTTCTTTTCTTTTTCTTTACGCTTCTTTTCCTGTTCCTTTTTTCGTTTTACTTTTTCACCTACCGAAGCAAGACTCTCAACATGGTGTGCAGGATCAATGTAAGTGAAGTTACGATCGTCTGCTGCCATTTTGGCACCTCATTAAATTATATTAAGTTTTGCTTTTATCCCACAACTTCAATTTTGTGGACAGCTTAAATAGCGCCGCCGCGTGAAGCTGGCTGACGCGTGATTCGGTTACTCCAAGAACCATCGCCGCTTCTTTCATTGTTAATTCTTTATGATAGTATAGCAGTATGATCTGTTTTTGTTTTTCGGGTAATTGTCCGATCGCCTCTGCAAGTTTCGCCGAGAGTTCTTGCTTTTCGATCCTGCTTCCGGGGTTCTCTGTGCTTTTGCACATAAGGGATCTGCCCAGAGCCGGAGCCTCTTCGTTTATACCGTGTATCGAAAGGAAGTGGCGTGCCCTGGCTGTTTCGAACATCCGGTACATCTTATCGGTTGTGATTCCCAGCATCTTCGCCAGTTGTTCGTCGGTCGGTTCGACACCGTTGGTCTCGACGTAGTCCCTGACCAGTTGCTGAGCCTGTTCGAACTGTTTCTTTATGCTCGACGGAGTAAACGACCAGCTTCGCAGTTCGTCCAGAACCGCACCTCGCACACGAATATACGCATAAGTTTTGAACTCGGCCTCTTTCGTGCTGTCGAAATCGCGAGCTGCCTTGATAAGACCTATCGTACCTGCCGAAACAAGATCCTCGCGTGTCAACGGCGGATGAAGATATGATGCGATCTGGTGAACGATCTTATGCACCAACGGCAAAAAGTCCACAACAAGCTTATCGGCAGCGGCCTTTTTAGTATGTTGATTGTACGCCTTCATCGCGGTGCCTTTAAGGTGATCCTGAGACTGAGCAGGTGCGGCAGCGTTGACAAACTCCTGCGCGAGCCTGGCTGTCTTTACGTCGCTCTCATTTAAAGAGCCAACAGGTTTTTTAAGTTCTGTCGCCACCGTTATTGGTCATCCCCTAATTCTTTTTTCATTTTGCTTTTAATCATCGAACCGATCACTATTGACAGTACCGATTTCCCGGCGATGGTAACGGCGATGTAAAAGAGTACCGCCCCGGAAAAGGCTCGCCAGCAGCACGTCGCCGGTGTAAGCCCGGACAAAATACCGACAACGGCCATGACAAAGAAAGCCGCAACTGCAAGTATCATAGATGTAGTTCGAATAGATTCAAACATCGATATTTTCCTTTAAATTAAACTCCAACCACCTGTTGCTGACTTGACAATAGCTCGGAGGTTTCCGTAAGGTTGACCGTTTCGATCGGTTCTACTGTCGTATCGGTAACTATTTCGTCATAAGCAAGAACAGGCAGTTTATCGAGCGATCTTTCTATCATGTTGCGGACTGCCGAGCGTATTCTTGCATCGCACAGAAGAACGATGCTGTCGAACGCTTTGTCCATTGCAGATTTCCACGAATCTATTATCTTCGAGTTGATTTCCATAGCCATCTCCGGCGCAATATTCAGCAGGATCGCTTCACCGCTCTGGTTAACCGAAGAGATAAGGTGATGCTCGAGCGAAGGATCGAAAGTTATAGCAGTGATCGTGCTCGCCGCGGATTTGTTCTGCTCGGTGATCGTTCGTGCAAGCTTTTTACGTACCACCTCTGTGAGCAGCACCGCGTTCTTCGTCTTGCTTGCGTTCTCTCCAAGAGCTTCCAG
>JAGLHQ010000384.1 GCA_023143375.1 Planctomycetota bacterium | reverse complement strand
AGGTGTGCAAAACAGCCACGCATAACCATTGTTGCCATCTGTCCGCCAACCTGTCTCATCAGCGTGCTTGACCGTAGAGTCACGATAAGCCTGGTAGGTACCCCTTATAATTGAACATTGTTAAATGGAGAGTTCTGATGTAATATTGTCTTGTATTATGAAAGGAACTCTTTATGAAAAGGTCAAAATTTAACGAAACGAAGATACTGGCGATCCTCAAAGAAGCCGAGGCCGGGATGATGGTCAGTGAGATCAGCCGTAAGTACGGCATCTCGAACGGCACCTTCTATAACTGGAAGAGCAAGTATGCCGGCATGAGCGGCTCGGAGATCAGACGCATGCGTCAGCTTGAAGAAGAAAACAAAAAGCTCAAACAGATGTATGCGGACTTGTCTTTGGAAAATAACGTCCTTAAGGAACTTATTGAAAAAAACTTCTAAAGCCTGCCGGGAAGAAAGATTTTGCCAGGCAGGCGACAGAAAAAGGGCTAAACGTTACAGCAGCTTGCAACGTAAGCCGTATCAGTAGGGGCAGTTTTTACTATAAGCCAAAGCGTAACGACGATGAGGAAGTCAAAAGGCAGATCGAGTTGGTGATAGACGCTCGTCCCAGACGCGGGTTCCCGAAGATATTCGATGCGATTCGCAGAAAGAAATTTAAATGGAACCACAAGAAGGTTTACCGGGTGTATAAGGAAAACGAATTCCAGCTTAAACACCGTAAGAAGCAGCGTATAGCGATAACTGAACGTAAAGCAATGCCTAAAGCGGGCAAGCTCAACGAAGTTTGGAGTATTGATTTTATGAGTGACAGTTTGAACAATAGCCGAAAGTTTAGAACGTTTAACGTCCTTGACGATTTCAACCGTGAGGGTTTGACGATTGAGATAGATACGAGTTTGCCTTCTGCAAGGATTATTTGCAGTCTTGAAGTGGTCGGTTCCGAACGAGGTTTTCCCAAATACATTCGCAGCGACAACGGCCCGGAGTTTATCAGCCTTTCGTTTAGAAAGTTTTGTTGCACTCACAGAATTCGTCATCGCCGTATCGAACCGGGTAAGCCGCAACAGAACAGTTACGTTGAACGTTTTA
>JAGLHQ010000383.1 GCA_023143375.1 Planctomycetota bacterium | reverse complement strand
AGATCGAACCCAATTTTAAGTGGGTTCTCCTGCCCTTCCATCAAATTGTATTCAATGAATGCATTTTTTCCGATGTTCAATGATCCCATCCCAACGTTTGCCGGATCAACTGTGATAACACTTAGTCCTTCTTTACTGAATACAAACCCACACTTTTCTGTAACTGAGTCTAGTATTCTGTGCATCGTTTTGTACTTCTCTGCGTCTATTTCGAAAGTTATTAATTCTTTTTGTTCATCGGTCATTTGTATTGCCTCATGTATGTTATTTTATTTCTCATTGAACGGATCGCGTTTATTAAGGTTGAACTCTTCAAGTGGTGGGATTGGGATTAATTTGCCGCATGTGTCCACTTCATACTGTTGACTGCAGCCCGTACATTGCGTGTGCTCGTCATTTACGCTATCGTAGAAGATTGCGGTTCCGCATTTGCATTGAAAACATGTCATATTATCACCCCTATAGTGAGTCCCCGAATTCGATTAACGCTTTTGCATCTTCATTTTCCTGTTCAACAACCTCGTCATACAAGTCTTGGTCTAAGTATGTCAATATCCCATCTTCCGCAATTGTCCGTAATGTTTTTGGATCAATTGCATCAAGTTCCCAACTAACTTGACCATGTTCTGCGATATATTCCTTTGAACGTGGATCGGAGAACTTCGCTGGATTTGGAGGGGGGTTGAATGATCTGATCTGTTCTTTTGTTAGTGCAAGGGGGTGGACAGTAAAACGGTCTTCAACCTCGTATACCTTAAGTGGTTGTGGGTCTTCACAGCATGTTAAAAACTCTACCATCCGATCCTCTATGTCCCGAACCATGTCTAGCCCTGATGGGTCATGATCGCCGAAGTACAGGATTACAGCATGTTTTCCTTCCCATATCTCACGAATTACACGCTTAGACATCTCATACATGGACGATGCGGAAGTGTAGCCTTTGTTGTAGCCGAACCGAACGTGCCACTCGTCTGCAACTGGTTTAAGAACGGATTCAAGGGCCTGTTTCTCGCAAAGCATCTCAACGTAATAGTGCTGCCCGTCCCATCGTGGAAGTCTGTAAGCGTGTAACGCCGATTCGATTAAACTTTTTACGCTGCTCCAGTCTGCATGTTTCTCGTTGACCCTACCACGATCTTCTATGGCATCCCAGTCGAATACACCCCCATAACGTCCGTCTGTGGCAAATTTGCTCAATCTTTTGTAAACTTCGGTCGCGTTAGGAATTAAGCCCTTGGCAACTAATTGATAATACAACTGTCT
>JAGLHQ010000382.1 GCA_023143375.1 Planctomycetota bacterium | reverse complement strand
TATGGCCTGTCGCACGAAATCAAAACCTCTTAGTCCGACAGACTCCTAGTGTTGACATAAGGTAGACTGGTGTATGTTTGTAAGTATGAAATATTTAAATTGGGAGCCCTAAAAAAGTAAATTGTTGCAACATGATTGTTGCCTGGAGGCAAATGTACCAGTGGCTAAAGTTACGTAATATCTATTAAAAGTAAATATAGGTAGGGGGGTAGTCGGTTAGCTCCACCTGTGGTATAATCCCAAAGTAAACTTCTCCAGAGTTGGAGGTGCCGTGGGATTAATACCGTTAAAGCCTGGACTTGACTACCCGAATACCTATCGCAATTTTGTTGAAATGTTTCCTGATGACGCAGCCTGCTCGGCCTATCTTGTTAAATTACGTTGGCCGGAAGGCTTCGTCTGTCCATCCTGTAAAATAAAAGCAGAACCTTGGCAAGCAAGCCGTGGTCGCCTAGCCTGCCAATTTTGCCGCCATCAAGCATCAGTCAAGGCAGGAACGATCTTTGATAAAACACGGACACCGCTGACAACCTGGTTCGAGGCTGCGTGGCACGTAAGCACAGCAAAGAATGGCTTGTCAGCCAAGACGTTGGAGCGCACGCTTGGAACGAAGTACCGTGTAGCGTGGACTATGCTCCAGCGCTTTCGAGTGGCTATGGTAGATGCCGAACGTAAACAACTTTTCGGCAACGTTGAAGTCGACGAAACCTTTATCGGTGGTACCAAGCAGGGCGGTAAAAGAGGCCGTGGTACTGCTAAAAACATTGTGGTGATTGCCGTAGAAATTATGGAACCCAAAGGCTTTGGGCGAATACGAATGCGTCATATACCCGATGCTTCTGGTGCCAGCTTGATACCGTTTGTATGCGACGTAATTGCTCCAGGATCTGTTGTACACACTGATGGATGGTCAGGCTACAATGGGCTAGCAGCACACAAGTTCACTCGAGAAATTACGGTGCAATCATCTTCAGGTGATCCTGCTCATGTATCTATGCCGGGCGTTCATCGTATATCAAGCTTGATAAAGCGATGGATTTTGGGAACACACCAGGGTTCAGTGGTTCCTGAACACCTTCAGTCTTATCTGGAGGAATTCACCTTTAGATTCAACAGACGCACATCTCGGAGCCGAGGCCTCGTTTTTCGAAGATTGCTTGAGAGGGCGGTTGCAACAAAGCCTGTTACCGAAGATGACGTAACTAAAGGATATAACTGGGCGTAGTCAGCAGGTGGAGCTAACCGACTACCCCCCTAACATTAATACCAAGGAACATAGCACAGCAAGCATGGTGCCATTACCCGGAGGGATTCACGGTCTTTTCATCTAACAGCTAAGTAGCTGGAAACAGAAG
>JAGLHQ010000381.1 GCA_023143375.1 Planctomycetota bacterium | reverse complement strand
CAAACTGACTGGAACGTAGAAGCCATCCTCCACATGGGAGCATGCTCCGACACCACAGAATCAGACGCAACCTTCCTTGTTAGTAACAACTACGGATGCACAAAGCTCCTCGCAAACTTCGCTGCCGCCGAAGGCATAAGATTCATCTACGCCTCAAGCGCAGCAACCTACGGCGACGGCCAAAAAGGCTTCGGCGACAACGAGGATAAGCTAAACGATCTCACCCCGCTAAACATGTATGGATACTCAAAGCACATGTTCGACCTATGGGCAAAACGCGCAGGCCTCCTCGACACCATCGTAGGCCTGAAATTCTTCAACGTCTTCGGCCCCAACGAATACCACAAGGCGCACATGTCAAGCTTCATAATAAAAGCCTTCGAGCAGATTAACGAAACCGGCAAAGTGGGCCTCTTCAAATCATACCACCCGGATTACGCCGACGGATGCCAGGAAAGAGATTTCCTGTACATAAAAGACGCCGTAGACATGACACTGTTCTTTTTGGACAACCCAACCCTGGCAGGAATATACAACATTGGCACAGGCCAAACAAACACATGGAACGACCTCGCAAACGCAACGTTTGATGCAATGGGCAAAAAGCCGAATATAAAATACATCGACATGCCCGAAAAGCTAAAAGACAAATACCAGTACTACACAAAAGCAGACATAGGAAAAATGAGAAAAGTAGGATACGACAAATCAATCACGACGTTACCCGAAGCAATAAAAGACTACGTACAAAACTACCTGGCCAAAAACGATTACCTCGGAGGAAATTAAATCAGGAAGGGATGAAATGGAAAGAAGTTTTTTTGATAAACCGCTTGATCAATCTCAAATCAAAGCGAATATTGTTTCAGACTATTATCCAGTTTGGTCAACGATTATTTCAAAAAAAGCAAAGCTTATTGGTTTGATTGATCTCTATTGTGGCCCAGGTCAATATGATGATGGCACAGATGCGACTCCTTTGTTAGTCCTAGATAATTTGATTAAGAACCACGATTTGTCCAACAGGACTTTAACTTTCTTTAATGACAAAGTTCCTGATAATATTTCGAAATTAACAGGTTTTTTTAAAGATCGAGCAATTTCAAAGAAGTTGCGTTATCCACCCATATTGACCAATTTAGAAGTTTCAGACGAGATACTCGAAAGATTGGAGAGTTTTCAAAATATACCCGTTTTTTCATTTCTCGACCCTTGGGGATACAAAGGCTTATCTTTAAAATTAATAAAATTTGCAATAAACTCCTGGGGTAGCGAATGTCTATTTTTTTTCAATTACAATAGAATAAACGCAGCAATTACTAATCCGAGCGTAGAGTCTAATATCAATGCTCTGCTAGGAAAACAAAGAGTTGCCGATTTAAGAGAAAAGGTTGTAAAACTAAATCCATTTGAAAGAGAAGTCATTCTGATGGATACTCTTTGTATGGCCCTTAATGAGCTTGGCGGAAAGTATGTTTTGCCTTTCTGTTTCAAACATGCTGAACAAGAAAAGACTAGCCATTATTTAATCTTTGTGGGGAAACATCCACTGGGCTATGGCATAGTAAAAGAGATTATGGCAAAGCATAGCGAAAGAGATAAAGACGGGATACCTAGCTTTACGTATGACCCAAAGCCCAAGCAGTTAGAATTTACTTTCAATAAGCCATTTGATGAATTATTGGAGTCTTTGAAAAAGGATTTTCAAGGACAAACGCTCTCTTTTTCTGATATTTACAAGCGGCACCAGCAAAAAACTCGGTTTGTAAAACAAAATTACAAAGATGCCTTATTATATTTAGAACGAAAAGACGATATTACAGTAGATAAAAGTGCAAGCGAAAGACCTGTTAGAAATGGCAAGGTCACATTGGGTGAAAAGAGAATTATAACCTTTAAATAGGCGGGCGTATGGCAACACAATCTTCAATAGAGTGGACGGAATCGACTTGGAATCCTGTTTCGGGTTGTACCAAGATCAGTGCAGGTTGTTTGAACTGTTACGCCGAAAGGATGGCTAAACGTTTAAAGGCAATGGGCCAAAAACGATACAAAGATGGTTTCAAGGTAAGCTTACATCCTGAAGCCCTACAAGAGCCGTACAAATGGAGAGCTCCTCGCGTTGTTTTCGTTAATTCAATGAGCGACCTTTTCCATGAAAAGATTCCTGTTTCATTTATTCAGGATGTTTTCAAGGTGATGAACGAAAACAAACGGCACACTTTTCAGGTGCTTACCAAACGAGCAGATCGTCTGCGAGAAGTTGCGTCTCAATTAGAGTGGTCGGAAAATATCTGGATGGGCGTTACCATCGAAAATAACGATTATGTTCATCGGGCAGACGACCTAAGATACATTGACGCTGTAACAAAATTTTTGTCGCTTGAGCCCTTGCTTGGGCCTTTGCCCGATTTAGATTTAACGGGTATAGATTGGGCCATTGTTGGCGGCGAGTCGGGCCCGGGCTCACGTCCAATAGAAGAAGAATGGGTTTTGCAGATAAGAGAGAATTGCCAGGTGCATGACGTGCCGTTTTTCTTTAAACAGTGGGGCGGGAAAAATAAGAAAAAAGCAGGCAGACTGCTTGAGGGCAAAACTTGGGACAACTATCCGATTGCTCTTGAAGACAGGCTTCAGTTAGCGTAATTCTATGCCGTATCCAGTGTATCATCTTGGTGTTAGTGGTTTTTTTGGGTTGGCCTTGCGCCGATTTCTTGATCTGCCGGTGCTTTTGCTGGTCAACATCCCCATCGACCTTGAGGTTCTTTTCGCCAGCGGCAGGCCCGCATCGCATCATCGCCACTGGCATTTTCATACATTGCTCGTCGGCGGACTCATCGGCACAGCCGTCGGTTTGCTCGTCTACCACATCAGGCCCGTCCGCAAGCTCATAACATGGACCATGAACAAGCTTCGTATTCCATATCAGCCCGTCCGTTGGAAGATGGTTCTCTCCGGCATCCTCGGCGTATGGCTGCATGTGGTCCTCGATGCGATATACCACTATGACGTGCAATTGTTCTGGCCCCTCAAGGCCCGCAACCTCCAGCGCCCACTATGGCGTCTCGTCACCGCCCAGCAAGAAGAATATATCTGCATCGCCCTCTCCATCGCCGCCGCCATCCTATACATACTCACAGCCCGCGCATACAACAAAAACAAACTCTGACCGTAGGATGGGCAAATTTTTTGCCCATGCGGTTTATATGCTTGGTCCGTCTTGTCATTCCCGTTACGTTGTCATTCCCGCGAAGGCGGGAATCTACATTTCTACAATCAAAACTTGCGATTTTAGTGCAATTACAACTTGTATTACGCTGCCGAGTGCCGCAGCCAAACGTGTTTGTCCGTGTTTCGGACCCAACCCTGAAAGGGTTAAATGTATCAGCCCAGGGTCAGCCCGAAGGGCGCCACCCCGGGTTCAGGACATACACAATTCTATGCCCTGAAGGGGCCAAATAATCTGTCACAACTAGAACCCTGTACGCTAATACCCCTTGCTTATTATTCCCCAATTCGGTATAATCCTCATTCTACTGTAGGATGGGCAGATGTTCTGCCCATGCGGATTTAAATACGTATATTGAGATGATACTATGAGCAATGTAGACAAACAAGTTCAGGCCCTGCTCCGAGGAGCAGTGGAAGTATTCAGCGCCGCCGAGCTCGCCGAGCGCATCGCCCAGGCCGCCAAAGAGCATCGCCCCTTACGCGTAAAAGCAGGCTTTGACCCCACCAGCCCCGACATCCACCTCGGCCACACCGTCGTCCTTCGCAAGATGCGTCAGTTCCAGGACTTTGGCCACAAAGCCGTACTGATCATCGGCGATTACACCGCCCGCATCGGCGACCCCACGGGTCAAAACTCAACCCGCCCCGTCCTCTCTGCCGACCAGATCGAGGACAACGCAAAGACATATTTCCTCCAGGCATCGAAGATACTAGATACCGCAGACGACAAGCTTGAGGTAAGATACAATAGCGAATGGCTCGCAGGCATGCAGTTGGCAGACGTTATCAAGCTAACCGGTTCTATGACCGTCGCCCGCATGTTAGAGCGAGACACCTTTGACCTGCGGTACAAAAAGGGCGAGCCCATCGGCATCCACGAATTCCTGTACCCGCTAATGCAGGGCTACGATTCGGTGATGATAAACTCCGACGTCGAGCTTGGCGGTACCGACCAGACATTCAACAACCTCATCGGACGTGACCTCCAACGCCTCGACAACCAACCGCCGCAGATCGTCATGACAATGCCCATCCTAGTGGGCCTAGATGGCACCGAAAAGATGAGTAAGTCAAAGAACAACTACATCGGCGTTACCGACGCCCCCAACGACATGTTCGGCAAAGTCATGTCCATCGCCGACGAGATGATGGAAAACTACTACACACTGCTTACAGACATAGAAGCAGACACCATCGCAGAGCTTATCGACCCTGTCAGAACCCATCCAAAGCAGGCAAAGGTAAACCTCGGCAAAACAATCGTAACCCAGTTCTATGACGCCGCCGTTGCAGATGCCGCTGTAGCCAACTTCGAGAACGTATTCGCACAGAACAAGCTTCCCGACGATATGCCGGTTGTAACGATTTCTGCAGAACCGATCACCGCTGCCAAGCTGCTGATCCATTGCAAACTCGTAGCCACCGGCGGCGAAGCCAAACGAGCAGTCAAGCAGGGCGGGGCAAAGATAAACGATAAAAAACTCACCGACCCAAACCAGCAGATCGCTCCCGAAGACGGAATGATCGTTCAGGTCGGAAAAAGAAAATTCGCAAAGCTAAAGGTCAAATAATATGGAACTGCCCGAAATAAAAGATCCGGATAGATATGTTGGTTTATATGTCGTAGATTTTGGCGATCATAGCGGGACAGGTTTCACCGCTGACGAGGTTGCCGAGCTTTTAGAAAGCG
>JAGLHQ010000380.1 GCA_023143375.1 Planctomycetota bacterium | reverse complement strand
CGCAAGGCCCCTAATACACTCCTCTGGGTCGCCGCCTTCAAAGAAGGCTACTACGGCACGGTCGCCTTTTCTTGCTTTTACCACCAGTAACCAGCCATCTTCCTTCTTTTTGAGGGTGTGGCCCTGGTAGATGACTCGCTCGTACCATCCAAGTGCTTCTTCAATACAGAGGATGTAGGCCCCTGCTCTCATTTGGGAATCCTCGAGGTCGAGTCCTGCGAGGCCTAAACCTCTTATAGCTGCATTTATGCGCTGACTGTGTGGTTTTTGCTCGTTCATAGCGGTAAGTCTCCTCTATGCTCCTACACCCGGTTTTCTGCGGTCTTGTGACCCCATGAGTACGTTGGCCTGCACGGTGCCGTTCCATTCTCGGAAAATCCCGGTTAGACGGTTGAAGTTCCCCGGTTTCACAGTTGCCGCTCCTGAAGTCACTGCGTCATCGAAGTCGGCCGCAAACAGGGCCAGCTGAGTTACGACGCTCCCGATGAGGACGGAAGCTTGTTGGGCCCCTTCCATCAACCCGAAGATTTGTTTTTTGCCCCGCGATCGCGCTAAATTCGTGAAGAAGGTCACCACGCCTGTGTTGGCGTGCGGGAGCATCTGCGTCTCGCCTGAAGTCCCGACGAGCGCACTTATGTCGCTCGTGGCGACCGTGTCGAACCGCTGTTCTACGGCATCCCACAGGGCGAGCTCCAGAATGGTGCCAGCGAAGCCTGTGTCGATTGCTTGGTCGATGTTTAGCCAAGCAATTCCGAGGGTAGCGATTATGTCAAGTATCAGTTGGGCATTGCTGACATCTGCCCCGCTGGTGTGCTTGGCGTGCCAAACCCACTGTGCTAAATCTGTGGCATCCTTCTTGAAGGTTGCCGTCAAGCGAATGACGTCATTAAGCGTAGTCATGTCTATACCTCCTCAGACATTGCCAGGTCGGTTGGATGGACGCTGTGCTTTACCATCAATTCCCGTGCCTTTGCGAACAGGACTTCCTTCGTGCAGGTGCATTCTCCGAGGATAGATTTTCCTTTGGGCCCCGTCGACCAGACCTGTACTTGGAACTCGCCATCGAATTCTGTGATTCTCAGTTGCATTTGTTGCCGTGCTTTGGACATCGGTAAAAACCCCTTTGCGGAACGCGCTACGCGCAAAACCTTTTCGCATAGTCGTCCTTAATAGCGGAAGAAAAAAATTAAAAAAAGACCCCTTCGACTGCCGCTATTCAGCCTGGGGGGTCAATACTCTCAGTGTACCATGCTTGTCAACCCCTGACCCCTGTATATCGGTCAGGATACCACTTTACTACCTTTTTTCCCACCAGTAC
>JAGLHQ010000038.1 GCA_023143375.1 Planctomycetota bacterium | reverse complement strand
TTTTTTTCAATAGATGTATTTGTGTTAGGCAGGGGTCACGTTAGTTGCACATGGACCTTTCTTGCCTTCGCCAACTTCAAAGTTGACCTTTTGGCCATCGTCAAGAGATGCATAGCCTTCCACCTTGATCTCTGAATGATGAACGAAAAGATCGTCACCACCTTCGTCTGGAGTAATAAAACCAAAACCTTTACTTGCATTGAACCATTTTACTGTACCTGTGCTCACTTGAAACTCTCCTCGGCCTGATATTGCCCGGCCTATTTAAACTGCGCCTCTCATGTAATTTACGAGAAACGCTCTTGAGAGACGAAAGAGTATTTCTCTACCCTGAACATTAGATATGAAAGATTGGTCCAATTCAACAAAAAAATATTTTTATTTGCAGTGACATACTGTTGTCACCTGCACCTCGATTTGCCTTCTATATGCCACAAGAACCGCTATATTGGATTCTGGACGAAACACAGCCAATCTTTTTCTAGCTATTACCCGTTTGCCGGGCCGCCCGTTTAAGGGTTGCGGTTGCTGTGACCGTGTCCAGCCCGGCAACGGGTATTTTTAGGTGAAACAGAGATTGAAAAGGCGTAGGGCGATAAAAAGGCTTGCAAAAAAAGCAGGCAAGAGACCTGAAGAGATGCTTGTGCTTCAAAGAGCCAGCGACCCTTTTTATGTCGGCTCGAAAAACCAATGTGCAATAGCCGAATGGGCCAGAGATCTTTTTTACCTGCACGGCACAAGCCGACCGGTACATATTCGACGCCTGCATTACTTTGCTCTTGCCCAGCCGCAACATATAAGGCCAAACGGAAATATTTACACCAACACAACATCCAGTTGGAGGTTTCTTCTACAGGCATGTAAGTGTGCCAGGTATCTTAATATTCTCCCGTACGATCTTTTTATCGATCGCAGAGCGATGCATACCTGTCAGTGGACAACCGCCAATAACTGTTCCGATTCATGGAAAAATTTTATAAGAAAGTCCTTTGAACAACTCTACTATCGCCATGTCAGCCAGATGCTTTCAGAGATCATGCCTGCGCATATTGAAATATGGGCAGAGAAATCTACAGCTGCCGACCTGCTCGAACCTGTCGTTAGCAAATATCATATTCCGGTTATCAGCAGCATGGGAGATATTTCCGTCACGGCAGTGTGGCAGTTCATTAAACGTGTAGAAAATTGCGACAAGCCGATCAGAATTTTTTACATCAGCGATTTCGATCCGTCGGGGACAAACATGCCAATAAGTGTTTCACGAAAAATAGAATTTTTTGTCAGACAGATGAACCTTTCAAGAAAACTTGACATCAAACTAAAGCCTATAATGCTTACACGTACACAGTGCCGAAGATTCAGGCTTCCGTCCGTCCCCTTAAAAAACCATTACTCGAAATCAAGCTCTTTCTCGAAATACTATGGAAAAATGGCGACAGAACTGCACGCTCTCGAAGTGGAGAAGCCGGGCTATATATGCAGCAATGTCGAGCGTTGTTTGCAAAAATATTTGGACCTGAAAAAAATAGCCAAAACCTCAAAGCTTGCAAGCACCGTTCTCGCAAGGCTTTTTGAACGGATAGAAAACGTGATTGAAAGCGATAGTAACCTCAATGCTGTGTTTGATCTTGCGGTAGGATTGATGAAACAAGATAAATCGTTTATTGCCGGTGAAATTGACGAGCCATGGCTTCTGGACTCGAAGAGGGGTTACATGACGCAGCTATTAGCCTACCAACTGCAAAAACTAAGGTAAAAGCCCTCTGATCGAGACTATATTTCAATCGCCCCCGACATTTTCTATTTCGGGCATTATAACAACCGAAAGGAAAAGCCCTATGCTTCCTATTGTCGCAACAAAGTTGTCATATTCGACGGGTTTAACGATATAGGCCGTACAACCGAGATCACGACACTGTTGTGTCTTTTCGTCATCGTCACTTGTAGTTAGCATGATAACAGGTATCTTGCTTAGTTCGGGATCCTCTTTGACTTTCCGGAGAACCTCAACCCCATCGACCTTGGGCATATTGATATCGAGAAGCAGCAGATACGCCTGACTTGTTTCACGGGCTCCGCCATCTTCCTTAAAGAGGTAATCAAGAGTTTCCTGCCCGTCCGCAAATCTGACGATCTCGTTGTTTATGCCAACTCGTTTGAGATTTTTCTCGATCAGAGAATAGTGCCCGTCATCGTCTTCAGCGATCAGTATTTTAACATTTTCTTTCATGCTATATCTCCTAACGCAATAAGTCCGAAATCAACACTCCAACTTTACTGCCTTAATATTTCTCAAGATGTACTCATCCCTAACGATCCGGAGGGTAGTTCAATTCAACCATGGACCTCTTCAACTGATCGTCATATTGGTGTCCAAGTTCGTCCTTAAGATGCTCTACGTACTCCCCACTAACCCCAAGCGGACCCTGCCAAGTCTGCCAAAGCTCAAATATGCGATTGGCGTATCTCTCGATCCACGCTTCTTTTGTTTCATCCTCAGACATAAGCTGCTAATACCTCTTAACTGATACGCTGTATTACTTATTATCGTCTAAATTATACACGCTTCTAAAGATAATTCCACTTATTATCTTAATTATTTACATCGGCTATCCGTTTTTTTGTTGCAATATGTGGTTGATTTTTCATGAAAAAATGGTAAAATGCCCTACTGGTTAAATTATTCAATTTTTAGGAGTTTGCAGAAAAATGGCTAAAAATATAGCTATCGCAGGGGTTACTGGTGCCGTAGGGCAGGAATTTTTGTCTATTCTCGAGCAGAGGGACTTCCCTTTCGATTCGATCAAGATGCTTGCGTCAAGCCGTTCGGCTGGCAAAAAAATACAGTTCAAAAACAAAGAATACACCATCGAGGAAATGACTGAAAACAGCTTTAATGGTGTTGATATCGCACTTTTCTCTGCCGGCGGTTCGCAGAGCAAGGCTTTTGCCAAGGCCGTAACAGACGCCGGATGTGTCATGGTTGACAACTCCTCGGCTTTCAGAATGGACCCGGAGGTGCCGCTTGTAATACCTGAGATCAACCCTCAGGCTATCGCGGACCACAAAGGCATCATCGCCAACCCAAACTGTTCGACGATCATAGGCATTGTTCCCGTTTGGCCCCTGCACAAAGCAAATAAAGTAAAAAGAATGATCGTAAGCACATATCAGGCTGCATCCGGAGCCGGACAGGCCGCAATGCTGGAGCTTAAGGATCAGGCAAGGCAGGTACTCGACGGAAAACCGGTTATATGCAATGCACTTGGCTATCAACTGGCGTTTAACCTCTATGCACATGATTCCAAGATCGGACCCAACGGGTATAACGAAGAAGAGATGAAGATGGTCAACGAAACAAGGAAGATTTTTGACTATCAGGATATTGCGATCACATGCACATGCGTTCGCGTTCCCGTCCTTCGAGCTCATTGCGAAAGCATTAACCTGGAATTCGAAGATGCGATTACGCCCGAACAGGTAATGGAACTGCTAAGCACTGCTCCAGGTGTTTCGATCATTGATGACAGGGAGGCCAATCGTTTCCCGATGCCTATCGACGCAAGCGGCGAAGACGATATTATCGTCGGAAGAATTCGACAGGACGAGTCGATACCCGACAATCGCGGAATAAACCTATGGGTTGCCGGCGACCAACTACGAAAAGGCGCCGCGCTTAACGCTGTCCAAATCGCCGAAAAATTGCTGTAATCTCGATGACTAAGCGTAACATAAAGCTGACGATCCATTACGATGGTTCCGCATACCACGGCTGGCAAAAACAGCCCGACGTGCCCAGCGTTCAGGAGTACATCCACAATGCCGTAGAAAAACTATGCGGGAAACCTGCCCGTATCGTCGGTGCCAGCAGGACCGACGCCGGCGTAAGCGCAATAGGACAGGTCGCTAACATCAAGATCGACACCCCGGTACCGACCGAGAATTTCCCAAAAGCACTCACAGAGCTGCTGCCGGACGATATCGCCGTTGTGCAGGCAGAAGATGTTCCGTTTAATTTCAACGCAATAAGCGATACTGAAAAAAAACTTTACCGTTATACTATTCATACCGATAGTGCTCGTCCGGTGCTTGATATAAAGCACTGCTGGCATTACCCGCATCAGCTTAACGTTGGCGTTATGAACAACGCGGCAAAAAGGCTGCGCGGCAAAAAAGATTTCAGGTCCTTCGCTTCCGCATCCGATACCAGGCAAAGCTCGATAAGAACGATAACTCTGTGTGAGGTCACCTCCGAAGGGTCCCGGGTCCATATCGATGTCGAAGCCGACGGATTTTTATACAACATGGTTCGCAATATCGTAGGAACACTCGTAGAGATCGGCAGAGGAAGATGGACGCCGGAAACAATGACCGATATAATAGACGCAAAAGACAGAACCGCAGCAGGACCACTGGCACCGGCCGCTGGTCTATGTCTGATAAGGATCGACTACAAGGATACTTGAACAATAGAATGAAAATAGTCCACATAATAACTCGTTTGATACTCGGCGGAGCCCAGGAGAACACCCTGATAACCTGTAGAGAACTCACCAAAAGAGGACACGATGTCACACTCGTCACCGGCCCTGCCCTCGGCCCCGAAGGCCGGCTCTTCGAGCAGGCGCAAGAACAAGGTTACAAAATAATCGTTGTCGACAAACTAAGAAGGGAGATAAACCCTCTCTACGATGCCATCTCGTACTATCAACTGAAAAAAATATTAAAGAAACTTCAGCCGGACATAATACACACCCACTCCGCAAAGGCAGGCATACTCGGCAGGTTCGCGGGATATAGTTTGAAATCACAGCCAAGCCAAAAACCCCGCGTCGTACACACAATACACGGCCTGGCTTTTCACACATATTTAAACAAGCTGTTGAACAAGTTCTATATCGCCATCGAAAAAATAACTGAAAAAAAGACCGATGCGTTTCTTTCCGTCGCCGACGCCATGACAGAAAAAACTATCGCAGCAGGCATCGGAAAACCCCAGGACTTTACCACCGCCTACTCAGCAATAGACGAAGACGATTTTCTTACAAGATCAAGCGACGAAGAGATAACCGATTTTCGCAGGAAGCACGACATAAGCCAACACGCAAAGGTGTTCGTCTGCATCGCACGCCTTGCCGAGCTAAAGGGGCACGAGTTCATTATCGAATCCGCCAAACGTATCGCCCCGAAGCATAATGAGTGTGTCTGGCTGTTCGTTGGCGATGGTCATCTCGCCGACCAGATCACAAGCATAGTTCAGGTTGCCGGCCTCGGTTATAAATTCAAGTTTACCGGATTGCTGTCTCCAGATCAGATACCGCTTGCCATACATTCATCGGACGTACTCGTTCACTGTTCGCTACGAGAGGGCCTTGCAAGGGTGCTGCCCCAGGCAATGCTGTGCGCCAAACCCGTCGTCAGTTTCGATATCGACGGAGCCAAAGAAGTTGTCAACGAAAACACAGGCTTCCTTATCGAACCCGAAAACATCGATCAGCTCACAGACGCATGCGAAAAGTTAATGGACGACCCCGACCTGGCAAGCCGATTAGGACAAAACGCAAGAGAAAGCATAACAAAGCAATTCGCCCCCGACACAATGGTAGACGTCATCGAAAAAGTTTACAATAAGCTCATCGAGTAATCGAAAGGCTTTGCGATGAAAACATTAACAAAAGAAATATGGGTAAACACGCCGCAACGCAGAGCAATTGTATCCATCCATAGCGAAGTGGAACGGCTTGTCGCCGAAAGCGGCGTTCGTGACGGCATTGTCCTCGTCAACGCAATGCACATAACCGCCTCCGTCTTCATCAACGACAACGAGTCAGGCCTGCACCACGATTACGAAGTCTGGCTTGAAAAGCTCGCCCCCGAAAAACCGCATTCGCAATACCGGCACAACGGCTACGAAGACAACGCGGACGCCCACATGAAACGCCAGGTAATGGGCCGCGAGGTCGTCGTCGCGATCACCGACGGAAAACTTCACTTAGGCCCGTGGGAGCACATATTTTATTACGAGTTCGATGGCAAAAGGGACAAACGCCTCTTAGTCAAGATCATAGGCGAGTAAAGTAATGATAGAGATCGTCACATTTCTCGGTTCGGTTTTAGTGATTTCATGTTCCGGTGCGATGGCGCCGGGGGCCGTTACCGCCGCCGCTATAACCATGGGCGCACGAAACAAACACGCGGGCACCTTTTTTGCCATTGGCCATTTGATTATAGAACTGCCGCTGATACTTGTTGTTTCGTTTGGTTTTGAAAAAATAATAGCCTCGCAACAGGTTCTAAATGTAATAGGTTTCGTTGGCGGACTGTTTCTTTTATGGATGGCGTATGGAATGTATCGCGATACCAAAAAGCCTGCGTCTGTAAATTCCAAAAGCTATTC
>JAGLHQ010000379.1 GCA_023143375.1 Planctomycetota bacterium | reverse complement strand
CCGTTAGCGTCATAGGTACATTCTTCGAATGCACCGTCAGCATAGGTTACCCTTGTCATCTGGCCCATGGCGTCGTATTCGTAGTCTGTCCGGTTGTTGTTTTTATCATAGGTGAACTGCTGTTTGCCTATCGCGTTATATACTGTCTCTGCTATTGATCCATACGGGTCTATTGTACGAATAAGGCGGTTCATATCATCGTATTGATTTGTGGTTGTGATAGTTTCATCCTGGCCGTCAATTGTCCGGGTAACGGTAGAGGTTAACTGATTACCCATATTGTCATATGTATATTCGCTTACATTATTATACGCATCAGTTTGTTTTGTTATGTATCCGTTTGTATCATATTCATAGGTAGTGGTATTACCAGCAGCGTCTATGGTAGTGAGCAGATTACCGTTAATGCCGTAAGTGTAATTTGTTTCATTGCCGAGGACATCTATGCTTTTGATAAGATTGTTTCTTTCGTCATATTCATTATATGTCTTTTTTCCAAGAGCATCTGTTGTTTCCAGAACTTGTCCAAAACTGTTATAAGTGTAGTATGTTGTGTTAAGAAGCGGATCTGTACGGCTTGTCATGTTGCCGTTATCATCATAGGCATAATAAGTGGTTTGATTAAGCGCGTTTGTCTCTGAAATCTTATTACCGTTTTCATCATAAGTATATGAAACCACCTGTCCAAGCGCGTTAGTAATCTCTGTTACCAAACCGTCATCGTTATATCCGTATATTGTAGGATTTCCCGCCCGGTCTAACACAACTTCCTGTTTTGACTCAGGATTATGCAAATACTCGATCCTGTTGCCGAACGCGTCTGTATGAGCTGTCAGGTTACCGTCTTCGTCGTATTCATTTACAATCGGTGTTATCCCTCTCGGGTCTTCTATTGAGTCTAAATTATGATTGATATCATAAAAATAGGTTGTGGTTAATGTTTGCCGGGTAACCGTTTTAAGATCGCCGACACTGTCATATCCGTATTCTATGAGAATCTCGTCATCCGGGCCAAGTATCTGAACTATCCTTCCCTCAGGATCGCGAACATATTTAATATTTTTGCCGGCGGAATGAATAATCCGGCTGCCGTCGAAAGTTAACGTGTTGCCGTTTAAATCTTCTATTTTTTTAAGTTCCGGTTCGCTCCAGCTTACCGGCACCCAGAGATAATTGCCGGTATAAGGGTCTATGACAATGTCACTTTCGCCCGGTTCGCGTTCAATATAATACTTTGTACCATCCGGCCTGGTAAGAACATACCCGGGGATCTTAAACATTTCATAGCTCATCTGAGGCCACGCAAACCATCTTAACCCTAAGCCACACAAAAGAAATAACCTGTTATTCCCCTGCATCTCTAAAGTGTCATATACACCATCTTCCGCGTGCCAGACAGCTTTGTATTCTAACCCGTATTGGTCCGCCTTCCTCAACTCAAATGTAAACTTTCTTCTTGTCCCGTCAGGCATATTCAGAACTACGTTACGCATTGAGTCTTCTTCTACTTCCACGCTTTCTATATCCAGGCTCCAGCCGTAGCCGAAATCACTGTATCTATCCTTATTTGTACTGTCAAAAGTGCGGCTGACAACTATGGGAAGCCCCATCATCGGAATGCTTACATCCATTTCGGTTATCCTGAATATCCCGAGTTTTATCCTTCCGGCTATTGAAGTTTCATATTCCCTGACTGACTGGTTGCCGGCTAAATCTACGGCTCTTATCCTGAATTGATATACATCGTTGCGCAGATTAGAGGTGTCTATACTCGACACTATTGATGAAAATACCTCTCCGGCACCTTCCCCTATTGTTATCCATTCTGTTTTATCCCTGCGCTTGTACTCTACTGTATATTCTTTTAAATCGCCGTCCGCGTCTGATATAGTCGCGAATACTTCGACCTTAACCCTGTCCAGTTCATTCTCCGCGACCTGCTCTATTATTATCTCGGGAGATAAACCTATTGTCTGGCGCGCGGCAGTCAGTTGAACCTCTGCCAGCACCACACCCGAAGCGGTTAATATTACATTAGCGGTATATATGCCGTTAGGGACTACTTCACCGTCTATATTTCTTCCGTCCCAGGCCGTGTCTATAATATCGCTGTGTCCGGATACAGCGTTTATTATTCGGCCTCCGGTATCAGTTATTGATATTCGCCAGCCGGCCGGCTCGTTTAAGTTTCCGGTAAACAACACTTCATCATTAATTCCGTCACCGTCAGGCGAAAATGTTTTCGGCTCTACTTTAAGATTGTTTAAGGCCATGCCGTTTTCTGTTGTAATATTGACAGTCTCAGTCCGGGTATCGTTTAACGCGTTATCATAGGCAACAGCATATATACTGTGCGCGGTGTTAGGCGCGCTCCGGGAATCCCAGGTGTACTGGTAAGTATCCAACGCGGCAGGTTTATCTGACTGGCCTAATAATATGCCGTCTAAATAAAATTTTACTTTATAAATTTCTGTATTATCTTCAGCCGTAACCCTGATATTAACATCTCCGCCGACAACAGACCCTTCTTCAGGATAGGTTAATTCGGCTGAAGGCGCTGTAATGTCCACGGCATAAACTTTTTTGGTTATTTCCTGTTCTGTAACCGAGAAGTTTCCGGCTGCATCAAAAGCTCTTACGCGAAGTAAATAATCTCCGGGATCTAAATCTTTAGTGTCCCAGATACCGATTTTATTGCCGATTATTTCTGTCCCGCCTTTTATGATAAGCGTCCAGTTATCCGGCTCGGATTTTGAAGCGTATTCTACAACATAATTATCCAAATGCGGGTCGGATACAGTCGCGACTATGGGTTGGCTTTCTGTTATTGCCGCACCAGCTTCGGGGACATAAAACTTTAATAACGGGCCTTTTGTATCCGCCTCTACCCTGCCCGCGCGCGGAAGTGATTCTTTATCAGAAACAGACGCGGTTAGGCGCCAGGTGTAAATACCGTCGCTTACAACAGAAGAACTTTTATCACGGCCGTCCCAAACTGCTTCAATACGGTTGGCCTCACCGATAAATTCTTTTATTGATATGCCGGAAGAGTTGAGTATTTCTGCCCGCCACTGGGCCTCTACAGAAATATCCGCGCTGATGGTTAATGTATCGCTTATGGTGTCCGCGTTAGGGGAAATAACTTCCGGCGTGCTAAGGACATTACTTAAAACGGGGTGATCTTCGGCTATTGTAACTGTGCGGTTTAAAGTAAGAAGGCTTGCCGTAACCGCGCTGATTTCCGGGATGGACAGTTTATCCAGCCAGCCGGTTACGCATAATACCGACGGTATATATGCCCAGGAAATATCTATGCTGGCGGTTTCTACAAATGACAGCCAGTTTACGGCCTGGCTTAGTAACGGGCTGTAACATTCCTGAGGGCCTTTGATTATAAGGCCGGCAGGTGTAATATCTGTTAAAGGCATTGCCTGGGCGCCGGTAAATTCATTGTCAAGAATATAAGCTGAATCGCCAAGATCCGGGCCTATAACAGCATATGCTGATTTTGTAAAGCCGCTGACGGTAACTTCTCTCTCAGGCACTGTAACTACATACCCTGCTCTTGCCATAGCTTCCACCTGGCTT
>JAGLHQ010000378.1 GCA_023143375.1 Planctomycetota bacterium | reverse complement strand
GTACTGCTAAGAACTGTGCCTGTCATACCCGCGGCGGAAGTAAATCTTTTTTCAGCGTTTAATGAACCTGACCTGCTGGCAGGGCTTAAGACATTGCGGATTAACTGCAGTTTTACCGGGCCTAACACTGCCATATAAGGCGCGCCGTAGAGTGCCCGGATATCCGGTTCAAATGAAGTTAAAGTTTCTGATATTTGCCTGGTGAAAAGTACGCCCAGGCTGTCAGCCGTAATGCGGTCGAGTTTATCGGACTGATAAAAATAATTTAAGCCGGCACAGTAAAGAAGCTGGCCTATTATTTCTTCAGGTGATGTATCAGGTAAAGATAAATCGGCATAGATATTTTCTAAAACAGATAAGTGTTTGGACAGCCGGCTTTCAGTGGTGTTTTGTTCATTGAGTGTAACCGCGTAAATTCCGCCGGCGCGTATATTGTTTGTTACAACCTGCGGGCCTTCAAACGGCAGTTGTACCGATATGGAAAGTTGTTGGCTTGAACCCATGCTGACCGGTAAGCCAACCGCCTTAGCCTCGCCGCCGATATTTATCTGAGGTAAAAGTTCTATCAAATAAACCGGCAGTTCCGGCTCGGCAAGATAATCGGTTAAAACAGCTAATGAATCTTCGTCCGCGGGAACATAAGATATGCTGATTCTTTTTGAGGATAATTCACAGACAGGCGCGGTATATTCACAGACAGGTTCTGACTCCGGGCTTAACACCGAAATATTTATCTTCGCGCGCAGTGTGTCAGGCAAAATATTGAAAGCTCCTGAATGTGTAAGAACTTCATACGGCAAACTGCCGGGAAAAATTCCGAATTTATGCGTATCCAGCCGGCTGCGGCTGAATATTGTCTGCCGCGTAAGGTTATTTGCTCCGGACAGATCTATTATTTCAGAGGCCCAGGAAGTTATCTTATCTGAAATAAATTCTTCAGGCAGGGCGGTAACATAACTGTCTAAATTATCTACAAGGCTTAATGATTTTATATCTTCTAAAAACTCTTCAGTATCAAGCTTAACCTGATCAGGGACCTGGGTACGGGGATTTAATTTAAATGCCGGAGCCAGAGGTATCCAGGTATCTTTCACACCTTCGTCTGAAGACCCTAAAAACGGCAGGTAATCCACATAGGCGCGCACATAAACCTGGTCTATTTTAAATGATGTTATACGGCCCTCTTCTATTACCGGCTCTGCCGGTATATGGCTCGCGGTAAGAATATTGAGCACGGCATTGGCATCTTCCGCGCCCAGCCA
>JAGLHQ010000377.1 GCA_023143375.1 Planctomycetota bacterium | reverse complement strand
GAACAAACTCATCGGCCCCGATATCTATCCGTTCGTTATAAACACGATCATCGCCGTCAATATCCAGTTCGCCTTCGACATAGAAGTTCGGATCGGAAGCACCTGCATCGATACAAAGCGAATCGGCTGTGATATGGAAATCGTAATTGTTGGGATCGCCGATAGGATCGTATGCAAACATCGGATCGTCGGAAATATTCCCGTCGTCCGTCGTCCCGCCCATAACGCACGAATACCCCACTTCGCAATTAACGATCTCATTCTGCAAGTTGCCCCAAACTATTGTGTTGCTAACATTCGGAAAATAACGCACATCGAGATCATCGCTATATATCCCGCCGTTAGCTGCGCTGTCGCTAAGGTTATTATTGACTATGGTGTTATTGCGTACAACATCATCACTGCCAGGCTGATTAAAATATATGCCGCTCAAATTGTTATCATGTATCCAGCAATTCGTTACTACCGGGTCATAACCGGATGTGAAACTATCGTTGATATAAATACCGTCCTCACCGTTAAACTGTATCTTGCATCTTGATATCTCCGGGCTCCCGTCACTGCAATATATCCCGGCCTGGGTGTTATTGCGTATGGTTGACCCTGTAATTACAGGATTGGAAGATGATATACAATAAATGCCATCTTCGGAATGATCCGAAACCTCGCAATTGCTAACGGTTATATCCGAATTCTGGCAATATATACCGTATCTCGCATCTGTGATCGTAAACCCATCGATGACAGGAGGCAGGGTATACAGGTTATACGCATAAATGATCCTGTAAGGCGAGCCGTCACCGCTAAGAATAGTAGGATTGTTAGCGGGATCGCGATCTTCAAAAACAGTTTCGTCGCCTGCAAAACCTCCATAAAGATTGACATCTTCATATAACTTAAAATTGTTGTCTCCAGGTGCCCCGGAAGTATATTTAGTTTTATCGGGTATGTAAGTGCCCTCGGCAACCCAGATATCGGCATCACCGCCGGCAGTAGCGCTAATAGCCTCTTCGATATAGACATAGGCGTTTGCCCATGAACTGCCATCGGGCGAAACAGCAACGCTGTCAGCGTCTACACAGACAATACTCCTTGCCATTGCCGGCATCGAAAGAACACAACCGGCCAACAGAACTATAATCAATTTATTTATTCTGATACTCATCACTTTCTCCATTTCAAAAGTTTAAAACCCCCTTACAGTAATCAACCCTGCCCCATTATTCATTCTTATCGAAGTTGAACATGTCATCAGGTGTTCCATACATACCGTCTTTACCTGCCGAGATCAGAATATAAGAATCGGCACGATAAGGTCTTATTACCTGTGTAACCTGTGTGTTTCGGATCATATTCTCGAATTCCAAATAATCGTTAGTAGTGTCACTGATTATATGATCGGTACCGTCTTCCGGCATACCCAGCTCAAGTAAGTTCTGGTTGTCCGGATAATAATAAATATCATCTGCTATTTCGAGTGTGTCCTCACTGTCCTGCTGTGTATAAATCCTGCGGGCACGATAGTAAAGGATCGGCATACCGGTCTTTTTACCGCTTTTACGCTTGACCACATACTCATCGCAAAGAACCAGACTATCTTCAATGTTGCCACTTCCGCCACCTGCCAGAAAACTACCCGTGTCCTGATGATAAACATCCCGCATCGTGTAAACATTGGCATTTTCCAGGTCAATAAACGGTCCCTTACGTGCCTGAACATTCTCTTCGGCTGTTTCAGCGAATTCATCGGTAAAGTAATCGGTATTCGGGTGATAAACATCATACTCCACACTCATAACACCGAATCCATCGTCGTGGAAATTCATGCCGTCGGAACGATAATCTGTGTTCGGATGGACGCCCAGCATATCAAGGCCGACCATAGCTTCGGCCAGTTTGTTGGCTCCGCCATACGGCGTATCATCATTAATGTCGTTCCTGGAGGCATCGTAAAGATCATTATTATCGTTACTTGGCGGGTAACTTCCGAATTCCGTTTTGTACATCTCAAGACCGACATCGATAGCATGGAACTGTGCCCGCTGCTGGATTTCCTTTGAGTAGTCACGGACCAGCGTAAGTGCCGGAACCAGCAGGCTGATCAGTATCGCGATAACCCCCATAACCGTAAGCAACTCCACAATTGTAAAACCTTTTCTCTTTTCGTTAGCGTTCATCAAAATTCCCTTTCAAAAAATGTTTTTTATCACTTAATTAATATTAAAATAGCCCCAGCCATCAGGCCGGTGCCACAATTTTACATCATAACTGTAATGATCCTGACCATCGGAAGGAACATCGCAACAACGATAGTTCCGACAAGAGCGCCAAGAACAAGGATCATGATCGGCTCGAGCAGCGACATCATAGAAGAGACCAGAACATCGGCTTCCTCATCGAAGTTACCTGCGATCTTCTCGAGCATCTTATCCATATCACCGGTCTCTTCACCGACGTCGATCATATTTACAACCAGCGAGTCGACCGTTTTTGACTGTCGCAACGGATTGGCGAACGTATCACCCTGCCTGATAGCCGCGTGTACCTTACCAAGCATCTTTCCGTAAACCTCGTTACCGGATGTCTCTCGCGTAATATTCAAAGCCTCAAGAATTGGCACACCTGCACTTATGAGCGTCCCAAGCGTACGGGTCCATCTTGAAACCGATGTCTTATAAATGATCGTACCTGCAACAGGCAACCTAAGGTTGAGATAATCCAGAGCATACCTGCCGCCGGCAAACTGGCGAATAAGCTTTATGATCGCCTTGATAACGACCGGCGTAAAAACAATGATAATCCATCCGCCGCCGACAAGCCAGTCACTTATGTTCATAAGCGCCTGCGTCAAACCCGGCAGACCGGCTTCGCCGTCACTCATATCCGCTAATACTTCCGTAAATGTCGGTATAATAAAGATCATAAGACCAAGGACGATACCCAAAGCCGCCGTCATAACTACTGCCGGATAAACCATCGCACCTTTGACCTTCGCTTTAAG
>JAGLHQ010000376.1 GCA_023143375.1 Planctomycetota bacterium | reverse complement strand
AGAACACCGCCAACCTCACCGGCGGCGATCATGTTGACAAAAAGTCTGTCGAAACACCTCGGGTGCCTGCCCATCGCCTCGGAAAGTGTCGCACCGCTTTCAATATCGTCGGCAACATAACCGATCACCTTCCTCAATGTACCCTTCTTTTGCTGCTGCTCGAGAATACGCAAAGAACGAAGGATCGCAAGGCCCGCGTCCTGAAGGGTAGACAACTGACGTGCAAACTGGCAAAGAGCCTTGACCTTGACCTTACCGCCGGCACCGCGACGCTTCTTAGGCTTGGATGCCGCTCTAGCCTTGACCTTCTTCGATCCGCCCTTGGCCTGAACCTTCGTCGGGAACAAACCCTTATTACGGATCTTGCTGATAGCTTCCTTACTGCTAAGAGCCTCTATATTTGCCTTTACCTCGTTACCCTTATCGTCAAGTGCTTCATATTGGAAAATAGGCATTTAATTTACCTCCATCCGAACTATTAAAATCTCTAATCTAATTTTATATCTCATAAACAACCTGCATTTCATAGCCAACTGCGAATCACGATTTATCCCTCAGCCGCTATTGTCTCGCGAGCGACCTCTTCTATCGTCGTTATTCCTTCGTAAATTATCCGAAGACCGTTTTCCCTAAGCGTCGTCATACCGTTTTTGCGTGCCGCATCGCGAAGAACGCTCGTCGATGCCCTGTTCATTATCATATCACGTATCTCGTCGTTTAGAACCATGATCTCATACAAACCGGTTCTACCTCTGTAACCGGTATTATTGCAACTCTTACACCCCTTGCCGTAGTAAAACTTTTTTCCGCCGACATCTTCAGGTGTAAGACCTATCTCCATCAGCATATCTTCGGTAGGTGTATGCTCGGTTTTGCACTTGATGCATATCTTACGAACAAGACGCTGGGCGACAATACCTTCAAGAGTCGCCGTAATTAAAAATGTCTCAAGACCCAGGTCAACGAGCCTTGCGATCGTACTCGGAGCATCGTTGGTATGGACCGTCGTAAGCACAAGGTGACCGGTTAAGGATGCCTGAATGGAAATCTCGGCAGTCTCCAGATCACGAATTTCACCGACCATCACAATATCAGGGTCCTGACGAAGAATAGAACGAAGACTCTTGGCAAAAGTAAGACCGACATCAGAGTTCATCTGACATTGGATAAGCCCGTCAATATCGTATTCGACAGGATCCTCAGTGGTAATTATTTTAGTCGCTATATCGTTGAGTTCCTTAAGCGCCGAATAAAGCGTCGTCGTCTTACCGCAACCAGTCGGTCCGGTTACGATAACGATCCCGTTAGGCTTGCGGACCAGTTGTTCGACACTGTTTAAGTCGTTCTCAGAAAGACCAAGCCTGTCCAAACGCAGGTCAACCTGACTCCTGTCAAGAATACGAAGCACGATACTCTCACCGAACATCGTAGGAAGAACACTCACACGAAGATCGATCTGGTTACCGCCTACCATCAATGGAATACGTCCATCCTGAGGAAGACGACGCTCGGCAATGTCAAGGTTCGCCATAACCTTAATACGAGAGCTAAGTGCAACCGCAACATGCTTCGGCGGAGGAACCATCTCGTAAAGAACACCGTCAATCCGATAACGCATCTTGAACTCTTCTTCAAACGGCTCAAAATGAACATCAGAAGCCTTATCCTTGATCGCCTGAAGCAGAACAAGGTTCAAAAGCTTCTTAACCGGGCTTGAATCAGCCAACTCCTTAAGCTCGTCAAGGTCAATACTCGCATCACGACCCTGAAACTCCGCAAGATCGGTATCGTTTTCGATCTCACCGAGTAACTCGTGGATACCGCCGGACCCGTCTTCTTGCTTGTAATACTTCTCAAGAGCACTATCGACTGCCTCCGGCTCGGTAACCTTCGCTTTGATCTCAAGACCGGTTAACGTACGAAGATCGTCGGTCGCACGAAAATTGTCCGGGCTGTCAACTGCCACAGTAAGTTCGTTACGGGATTTGTTGTATTCGATAGGTATAATGCGGTAAGTATCGGCTATCTGAGCGGATATCTGCTCGAGAACGTCATCGGGTATCGCAATAGTATTAAGATCAACATACTCAAGACCACGCTGACCAGCCAAAGCGATACGAAGTTGCTCCTCGGTAACAAGCCCAAGATCGAGACACACTTGACCTAGCTTAACATCTCCACGTTTCTTTTGAACCTTAAGGCACTCGTGTACCTTAGCACGGGTCAATACACCCATTTTAATAAGGATCCTGCCAAGGTTACGTCCTTTTAATTGCTGAACGGGGGGTATCTTAGCCATTTAGCAATCTCCAAACAGTTTGAAAAAGAGAAGGTTTTAACTGACTGGTCATATTCATACCTTTCACCCTTATATTATACGCAAAAAATGGGCTTTGACAAGAAAAATTGGTATCAGACACCTGGTAAACGGCAATGCTCTGACCCAAAATCTCACATTATCATATAAATTCCCTTTTAAATGCCAAATACACCAATTATTCAACTAAAAGCAACCGGACACCCGGTATATAGCACTATGCATCCAAGCCATTTTACAAAGCAACATCCAATAATTATTTAATCGTGCTGTAAAAATGGACTTAAAAAAACTGCAATTCATCAAATCTGCAATATTGGACCTGCATCCTCAAGAGCGTCTCCGCCCCGCTCCTTCTGGAGCTTCTGGGCCTTTTCCATCATAGCCGACGGCACCCGAGCCTTCTCAAGCATAATCTCAAGAGTGATCTTGCCGTCCTCGTAAAGCTCCCACAAATGATCGTCCAGCAACTGCATCCCAACATTCTTACCGGTCTGAATGCTCGACTCGATACGGTACACCTTATTTTCGCGGATAAGGTTTGCGATAGCTGAGGTTACAACCATAAACTCATAAGCAGCCACACGGCCCTTAGCGTTTTTGACCGGGCAAAGCGTCTGGCTAAGTACCGCGATAAGGTTTGTGCTAAGCTGAACACGTATCTGCTCCTGCTGACTAACCGGAAATGCATCGATAATACGGTTGATAGTACCCTGACAACCGGTCGTATGAAGCGTACCGAACACAAGGTGCCCGGTTTCAGCAGCACTAACAGCCGCTTCCATAGTTTCAAGGTCACGAAGCTCACCAACAAGGATAACATCAGGGTCCATACGCAAAGAACGTCTTAAAGCTTCGCCAAAAGACGGCACATCAAGCCCAACCTCACGCTGGTTGATAATCGCCTTTTTATGCTGGTGATAATATTCGATCGGCTCTTCGACCGTAATAATATGATGATCCATACTTTCGTTGATATAGTTGATCATGCTTGCAAGCGTGGTCGTTTTACCACTACCAGTCGGCCCGGTAACGAGGAACAAACCTCGCGGACGACGACAAAGTGCCGCACAAACCTTCGGCAAACCGATCTGATCGAAACTAAAGATCACCGATGGAATAAGACGAAGAACCATAGCGATATTACTTTTTTGGCGGAAAATCGAAGTTCTGAATCGCCCCGCATCGCCAAAGGCAAAACCATAGTCCGTACCGCCCTGTTCCTGAAGTTCCTGCTGGTTCTTTTCAGGTGTAATACTTTTCATAAGCGCTACCGTATCGTC
>JAGLHQ010000375.1 GCA_023143375.1 Planctomycetota bacterium | reverse complement strand
TGCTGAATGCCACTTCCCTCGCAGCTATGGGCACTATCGCCGACGTCGTGGATTTACGTGGTGAAAACAGGGTTCTGACAAGCTACGGTCTCAAAGCCCTGCCTGGGTCCAGGCTCTTCGGCATACAGGCCCTGATTGAATCAGCCGGTTTGACCGGCCAAGGACTCAATAGTTTCGACATCGGCTTTCGGCTCGCACCGATGCTGAACGCCGCCGGCCGAATGGGCCACGCCCGATTGGCGGTTGAGCTTTTGACATCAGCCAGCCAAATTCGCTCGATGAAAATAGCAGAGTATCTCAAACAACAAAACAGTCAGCGCCGGCAGTGCGAGCGAAAAATATTCACCCAGGCCTGCGAAATGATAGTCCGGCAAAATCTGCATCACCCCGACCGAAAGAGTATCGTTCTTGCCAGCGAAAACTGGCACCGCGGTGTAATAGGCATCGTCGCCTCGCGAATAGCGCAGGAATACTATCGGCCGGTGATTATGATTAACGCTGCCAAGGGTGCTTCTGCGGGTTCGGCACGCTCGATAGCGGGCTTTGACATACTAAGTGCCATAAGAGCCTGTTCGCAGCATCTAATCCGTTTCGGCGGACACAAAATGGCGGCGGGTGTAACTATCGAAGCCGAAAAAATAAACAAGTTCGCAGCCGATTTCGAAGACTATGCAAAGCAAAACCTAAGTGAAGAAGATGTAGTAGCAAAGCTTTACATTGACGCGGCTGTCCGGTTAGACGACTTCAGGCAGGAGGTGGTCAGTGAGTTGCAAATGCTCGGGCCTTTCGGACAGGGCAATGCCGAGCCGACTTTCGCGACAAAAGGCGTACGTCTTGCCTCTGTCCCGCGAAGAGTCGGCGCAAAAGGTGACCACCTGCAGCTTGCGATAACCGATAACACCGCTTCGGTTCGCTGCATTGGTTTCGCAATGGCAAAGCTGGAGAAAAAATTGCTTGAAAACGAATTCTTCAACGTCGCCTACCAGCCGCAAATAAATAATTATAACGGCATCGCCAGTGTCGAATTAGTCCTGAGAGACATCCGGTTTGAGTAGAGCTTAATG
>JAGLHQ010000374.1 GCA_023143375.1 Planctomycetota bacterium | reverse complement strand
ATGGCCTCATAACAGGCCACAGAGATAAGAATAAAAAGAGAGAAGAAAGAGTTTAAAACAGAAAAAGCCCGTTATCAGTCACGAAAACGGGCTTTCTAAAATGGGCGATGAGGGACTTGAATCCCCGACATCCTGCTTGTAAGGCAGGGGTCTGGGGGCCTTTCGGTGGTTTTGTCCGTCGGTTTCTTTGTGAGCGGTTGTTAGTGTTTATGTTTATGGGATGTTTTGCGGTAAATGGGCCTGATGAAAAAGACGGAAATTTTGTGATAATCGAGTTAAGAGGCAATGGTTAAAGGTCGAAAAAACAATAGGAGATATTTTGTTTTGGGGTTTGTGCTATGATAGAAAATGTTCTTGAAGATCTTGTTCTAAGCGATGAAGAGTTTGCTACGATCAGCAAACTCGTTTATGAACATTGCAAGATCAATTTGCATGACGGTAAGCGAGAATTGGTTCGTGCGAGGCTTGCCAAGCGTTTGCGTAAGTTGGGTATCAGGACCTTCAGTGAATATATAAATTTTGCTTTGAACGATGAAAGCGGTCAGGAGTTTACGAATCTCATCGATTCATTAAGTACGAATCTGACAAGTTTTTTCCGCGAGAACCAACATTTCGAGTATTTGAAAGATGTTTTCTATCCGATGATCATGAAGCGCAAAGTTGCTCAGGGCGATTGCAAAATACGTGCATGGAGCGCGGGGTGTTCATCCGGTGAAGAGCCTTATACAATCGCTATAACGCTTCAGGAAGCGATATCTGGGCAGGGTAGTTGGGATGTCAAGGTATTGGCGACGGATATTTCAACACGTATGCTGGAAAAGGCCAAGCGTGGTATATATGAAAAGAAGCGTGTAGATCCTGTTTCTCCGCAGCAAAAGACAAGGTATCTTTTGCAGACGAAAATAGACGGTGAGGTGCATTATGAAGTTGGGGATGCATTGCGTAAGACCGTGGTGTTTGCTCATCTCAATTTGATGGAGTCGTGGCCTATCAAGCCCCCGATCGATTTTATATTCTGTAGAAATGTTATGATATACTTCGATAAACAAACCCAGGAAAGGCTAGTGAGTCGTTTTTGGGAGATGCTTGGCCATGACGGGATACTTTTTACGGGTCATTCCGAATCGCTAACGGGGATAAAACATAGATTTAAATATATTCAACCAACGATATACCGTAAGGATTAAGGGCATAAATCGTGAAGAAAAGAGTTGTTATCGATATATCAGATGCTAAGGTTTCCAGCGATCCTGGCGACGTTTTGACGACGTACTCGCTTGGTTCCTGCATAGGTGTCGCTTTGTTCGATTCGGTAGCTCATGTCGGCGGTATGCTTCACTATCAGCTTCCTACATCGACACTCGATAAGCCCAAGGCCGCTCAGACTCCGTTTATGTTTGCCGATACCGGTATGGCGATCCTTCTTAAAAAACTTATGGCGATGGGTGCCGGTAAAAAACGTATGCAGGTTAAGATCGCCGGCGGCGCGAGCATGAGCGCAGGTCCCAAGGGGTTCGATATAGGTAAGCGTAATTATCTGTCGATAAGGAAAGTTCTTTGGCAGCACGGTATGTTTATAGATACCGAAGATATAGGCGGTCAATCACCGCGAAATATGTATTTGAATATGGCTGACGGCAGCGTTACTGTTCGTTCGGTCGGGCTTGAAAAAGCTTTATAAACGGGAGACTTAAAATGGCATATAACATATTGATCGTAGACGATTCCGTTCTTACCAGAGCGGCGATCAAGAGGATCATCGATATGGTCGATCTTGATGTTGACGAAGTTCTTGAGGCAGAGAACGGCATCGAGGCGTTTAAGGTCCTTGAGAGTAAAAATGTCGATGTTGTTCTTGCGGATCTGAATATGCCTGAGATGGGTGGTGTTGAGCTTGTTCACAAGATGAAGAGCGACGATGCTTATTCCGATATTCCGGTTATCGTTGTTTCTACGGAGTCGAGCGTTACGCGGATAAAGGAGCTTCTTAGTGAGGGTATCAAGGACTTTTTGCATAAACCGTTTAGTCCTGAAGAGTTCAGGGCTACGCTTGCAAAGAACTTAGAGGTATAATAAGATGGGAACTATGGACACAATAAATATTGTAACCGAGGCAATGAGTCAGGCTTTAGAGAAGATGGCGTTTTTGGATACAGAGCCCTTTGACGAGGAATCGGACGCTCCTTCTGTTATCATAACGGCTGACATAGATTTTTCCGGACCTGTTAACGGTACGATACGAATGGTTGCGGGTGTCGATTTTGCGCAGACGCTTGCCGAGAATATAAGCGGTATGTTCGAACTTACCGAGGAGCAGTGCGCCGATGCGGTAAAAGAGCTGGTAAACGTAACCTGCGGTCTGGTGCTTCCAATGATCGCGGCGTCGGAGGCCGATGTGTTCGATCTTACGGTGCCTCACCTAGCCAGATCCGAGGACAGG
>JAGLHQ010000373.1 GCA_023143375.1 Planctomycetota bacterium | reverse complement strand
ATAATATGATGGAATGTACAACAGATGTCATAAAAGTGCTTGTAGTAGACGATTCTGCGGTGGTTAGGGGAATCCTTACCAAGGAGTTGGCGCATGATCCTCAGATCGAAGTTGTCGGCAGCGCTGCCGATCCTTACATCGCTCGCGATAAAATATTGACGTTGCATCCGGATGTTTTGACGCTTGATGTCGAAATGCCTCGTATGGACGGTATCACATTTTTGGGCAAACTTATGCAGTCCCATCCGATGCCCGTAGTAGTTTTAAGCTCTCTTACTCCTGCCGGCGGCGATAATGCGATGGCGGCGTTGGACGCCGGTGCTGTCGATGTAATGTGTAAAGCCGGCGGCGCTTATACAGTCGGCGATGCGTGTGATATTCTTATCGACAAAATAAAGGCAGCGTCGCGTGCGAAAATAGGCAAGCCTAAGAGCATTGTCAGTATTACGAAGTCAACGAAACACCTGTCTATGGTAGAGACGACCAATAAGATATTCGCGATAGGCGCGTCGACCGGCGGCGTTCAGGCTCTGACAGCGGTTATAACAGCATTGCCTGGGAACAGCCCCGGGACGGTAGTTGTTCAGCATATGCCCGCAAATTTCACGACGTCTTTTGCCGAAAGGCTTAACGGATTGTGCGATGTTACGATCAAAGAAGCGGCAGATGGTGACCGGGTTATCAACGGACAGGTGTTGCTTGCGCCTGGCGGATATCACATGGTCCTGAATCGATCCGGCGCGAATTATTATGTCAGCATAAAAGACGGTCCCAAAGTTTGCCGTCAAAAACCAAGCGTCGATGTGTTGTTTAATTCGGTAGCTAAATACGCCGGTGCCAATGCCGTCGGTGCGATACTAACGGGTATGGGCAATGACGGTGCTGCGGGGCTGCTGGCTATGAAAGTAAGCGGTGCGCGGACGCTGGCACAGGACGAAAGGACGTGTGTTGTTTACGGGATGCCTAAAGAGGCTGCTGAGAATGGTGCAGCCGAAAAGGTCGTTGCGCTTAATCAAGTGGCGGCAACGATGATACGGTTTACCGCGAAAAAATAAAGACTTCATCAAAGACTTCAATTCTAAGTGTCATCAAAATTCCCGATCTATAGCTGCATTTGCGAATGTTATCGGAACATGCGTAAAAACTTTGCCCTATAATTACCGGTAAAACGACATTAATACGAGATTGTTTTTAAGTCCTTAATATCCCATCCTTAAATGCCGAAAAAACGAATACGCAGGTTTGTAAAGGAGTATTTTATAAAGAGTTATGAGATGCTGCAAAATACAGAAAATAAAAATCAGATGCCTTCGGCGGAGTCGTTGCATCGGCTTGTAAATAACGTTTCGGAGATACTTTATATTGCGCGTATGCAGGATGTGGTTAGCATGCAGTTTGTTAGCAGCAAGGCCTGCGAGGTTACGGGTTATTCGTGTGATGAGCTTACGAGCGATGATCCCGGCTGGGCCGAGTTGGTGTGCGAGGCGGACGCAGGCAGGTATGGGCAAGCGTTCAAGGAAGCATGTGAAACCGGCAAGGCTTTCCAGATCGAATACAAGATCACGATTAAAGACGGTTCTGTCAGGGAAGTTCGTGACAAGGCTCAGCCTGTTTTCGATGACAAGGGGCAGGTGACAGAGATCGACGGACTTATAATCGACGTTACCGAACAGAACCGTTTGCAGCGGGAACTTGATCGCACGCAGATGATCCAGAACCTTGGTCGGTTGGCTGCGGGGATCGCACATGAGATCAATACACCGATACAATATATCGGAGATAATATCAGGTTCTTTTCCGATTCGTTCGGTCAGGTTGCCGAGTTGCTGGATCATTACAGTCGTCTAAGCGAAGCGGCTGTCAACGGCAAGATGGACGACGAACTGCTTGGTAAGATAAGCTCTGTGCAGGAGCGAAACGATATAGAGTTCCTCGTCGAAGAGGTTCCGCAGGCGATAGAGCAAACGCTTGACGGGATAAACCATGTTGCAAAGCTTGTGTCTGCGATGCGTGATTTTTCGCATATTGACGAGCGGCGAAAGATGGCTTCTGATCTTAACAAGGCGATAGAGAACTCGATCGTTATCTCGCATAACGAGCTTAAGTATGTTGCCGATGTCGAGAAGGAACTTGATGCGAGTATTCCGTCAGTTTGCTGCTGTGTTGACGATATTAACCAGGTTTTGCTTAACCTTCTTATAAATTCGGCGCATAGCATAGAAGGAAAACTTGCCAGCAGCGACGCTAAGCGAGGGCTTGTTACGGTTAAGTCATGGGCTGAAGGGGCGGATGTATTGATTTCTGTAACGGATACGGGTTCAGGTATAGAACAGAAATTGCAGGAGCGGATATTCGATCCGTTCTTTACGACGAAAGAGGCAGGTAAGGGTACCGGTCAAGGGCTTGCCTTTGTGCGGTCGGTGATCGTAGAGAAGCACGGCGGAAAAGTGGAACTGCAAAGCGAAAAGGGAGTTGGGACGACATTTACGATCAGATTGCCAATAGAGCAGGAAAGTGGAGATGACAGAGAGCAGCAATAAAAAAAGAATATTTTTTGTCGATGACGACAAAGCGGTTCTCGACGGTTTGCGCAGGATGCTTCATAACATGCGAAATGAGTGGGATATGAACTTCGTAACCAGCGGCAAGGAAGCACTGGAAGTTATGGAAAACGAAGTGTTTGACGTCGTGGTCTCCGATCTTCGTATGTCTGAAATGGACGGGGTTTCTTTTTTCGAGCAGGTGCGAAAAAAATATCCCGAGACGATTCGTTTTATGCTGAGCGGGTATTCCGATCAGCCTTTGCAGGGACGAGCTGCCAGGTGCGTTCATCAGTTTATCTCCAAGCCGTGCGACGCAACTAGGCTTAAGGATCTGATATCCCGGGCTTTTGCTTTACAGCAAAGGCTAAGCTCGGGGCGGACAGCTAAGGTTCTTTCAAAGATACGATCGCTGCCAGTTATGCCTGAGATGTATCAAAAACTCATCGATGTTCTGAGCAACCCTCGGTGCAGCGCACGTCAGGTTGGACGGTTGATATCGCTGGATATAGGAATGAGCTCTAAGATACTCCAGGTTGTTAATTCTGCATTTTACGGTCATGGGAAGCAGATAGCCGATCCTGTGCAGGCAGTGGTGTATCTTGGCTTGAAGACGGTCGAAGCACTGGTTCTTACTAGCGGTATATTTTCCACGCTTGACGAGAGCAAGATAGAGCAGTTTTCTGTAACTGGTTTGCAGGAGCATTGCACACGTGTTGGTATGCTTGCGCGTGCGATCTGTAAAACCGAGGGCATGGTCGGTCAGGAACTCGATGTTGCAGCGATGGCTGGTATTTTGCACGATTCGGGTAAGATGATAATGCTTTCGAGGTTTTCGGAAGATTTTACAAAGGCGATCAAGACGTCACGTGCAATGCAGATACCGTTGTGCGAGGCGGAACGTGGTGCGTTAAGCGTAAGCCACGCCGAACTTGGCGGGTGTTTGCTCGATCTGTGGGGATTGCCGAACGATATAATCGAGGCAGTTACTTACCATCACGAGCCGTGGCACTGTATCAATACGGAGTTTTCTATCAGCACCGCGGTTTATGCCGCCAACGCGATAGATCATTATCTGTGCTGCGGAATCGGAGACGGATGGTTCGAGGGAGAGGATGTCGGATATCTGGAACGAATTGGAGTTTGTGACAGGTGGTCCAAATGGCAAAAACTTCATTTGCCAATAGAAACTCAGGAGTATGAATATGTCTGATATAAGCAAAAAAATATTGATCGTTGACGACGAGCCTAACATACCGAGCGCTTTAAAGCGTCAGTTCGGAAAGCGTTTTGAGATAAATACCGCCACCAGCGGTGAAGAGGGGCTTGAGAAGATATCAAGCTCCGGGCCGTTTGCGGTGGTGATATCCGATCTTCGTATGCCAGGTATTAGCGGAATAGATTTTCTTAGCGAGGTCCATAATCTCAGCCCCGATACCGTGAGTATCATCCTTACCGGTTTTGCAGACATCGACGTTGCCGTTGGTGCAGTTAACGAAGGTTCCGTGTTCAGGTTCCTGACCAAACCGTGTCCGCATGAGATAATGGAATCTACGCTTAAGGAAAGCCTTGAGCATTATTCCAGGTTACTTAGGATGACCAGCTATACGTGCAAGGTTTCGGTGGAAAATGAAAAGCCTGTAATGCGTAAATGCAGCAGGGGTTGTATGGCGGTTACGGGTTATGCGGCATACGAGTTTGTCAACGATAACGATTTGTTCTTTAAAATAATAATGCCCGAACATCGTCCGATGGTCCGACGCGAGGTCGAACGAGTTATCGAAGGCGCCGAAGTAAGTCCGATAGAGTATAAGATCAAAAAACGCGATAGTTCCGTGAGATGGGTTCGTTGGACGATGATCCCGCGTCATGACGATTATGGCAAGGTGTGCCGTTTCGGCGGGATGATCGAAGATATTACCGAAAGCAAGGAAATCGGCGAGGACCTTCGCATGAGCGAAGCGAGGTATCAGCGGATGGTCGCCAATGTTCCCGGGATGGTTTTTCAATTTGTACTTCAAACCGAAGGGACCTTCGTTTTTCCTTTTGTAAGTGACAGATGCGAGACGATGTTCAAAGTTCGTTCCGATCAGGTAATAGCAGATGCCAATGTTTTGATGGATTTAGTCCGTTCCGAAGAGAAAGCTGACCTGATGCATTCGATAGCAGTTTCTGCCGAAAATCTTACGCCATTTGATTGGTGGGGAACGATAGATGTTGACGGAACAGCTAAGCTGATAGAGGTTATCTCACGCCCTGAGAGGATGTTAAACGGAGATACTCTATGGGACGGTATCATGCTTGATATGACCGATGTCAGGAAGGCAGAAGTCGAATTAAGGCTGCTTGCCAAATTCCCCGGAGAAAATCCAAATCCTGTTATGCGGATATCGCTTGGCGGTAAGATCGTATATGCGAATCAGGCCAGCGAGCTCCTTCTTGAGATATGGGGAAAAGCGGTAGATCAGAATGTTCCGGGAAATATATTAGGGCCCATCAAATCTGTTCATGAAACCGGCGGTTCGGATTGTATAGAGGTTGACTGCATGGGCAAAGTGTACTCTACTGTTTTTGCGTCTGTTGCCGATTCCGATTATGTGAATCTTTATGCACGTGATATCACAGAGGTTAAAAAAGCAGAGAACGAACTGAAAAAGACTAATGAAATGTTACGGGAACATGACCGGCTTAAGAGTGAGTTTGTTTCTACCGTGTCCCATGAGCTTCGCACGCCGCTTTGTATTTTTAAAAACATTGTCTCTAACGCGATGGCAGGTGTTATGGGTAAAGTCAGCCACAAGCTTTACGAGAGCCTTAAAATGGCAGACAAGAGCATCGACAGGCTTTCCCGGATCGTTGCGGACTTTTTGGATATTTCCAAGATCGAGTCCGGTGCCATGAAACTTAATCTTGCGGTTATGCCGATCCAAAATGTTGTTTCAGATGTCGTCGAGTCGCTACAGTTGTTGGCTTCTGCAAAAGGCATTACTCTTAAGAGTGTAATGGAAAGCAAAGACCTTCTGGTAAATCTTGATAGCGACAGGATAACACAGGTGCTGACGAACCTGGTGGGTAATGCGATCAAATTCATTCCGGTAAACGGTAACATCAAAATTCATGTTAGCGATCATGGCGACGAAGTAGAAATGGCTGTTCAGGATGACGGGCCAGGTCTTAGTAAGGACGAAATGGAAAAGATTTTCGATCGTTTTGTGCAGGTTCATGATTTAAAAGGCGAGGGCGAGCATGGTACGGGGCTTGGGCTCACTATCGCCAAGGAACTTGTGGGATTGCATCAAGGTCGAATATGGGTCGAAAGCACATTGGGGCAGGGGTGCTGTTTCCACGTAATGCTTCCCAAATACGGAACCGCCGAATCCGATAAGGTTGAGTCGACGGCCGGTTCGTTAGAAGAAGCAGAGTAAGAGACGGTTGCGTTTTATTATTCGGCAGCGTCGTCTTCTGCGATCTGTTGTTCGAGACGATCCAATTCTTCGGCCATGTTTTCTTTGGTGATCGGTTTTTCAGTTTCTTCGTCGCTCTTCTTGCTGCATCCGATGGCGAAGACCAAAGACAACAATACCATAACCAGTACGATCTTCTGTTTCATTGTTATACTCCTTAGAAAGATTTTGCTAAAGGTTACTCTTTTTTATCTGTTTCGGTTCCCTGAGCGTTTGGTTCGGTCCTTTTCGATTCGATCTTTTGCTTTTTATCTGTCAGCGTTTTAATTCTTTTTTCATGCCTTTTCCGTTCTTTATCCGCCAGATCATTTGATCGTTTTTTTGTTTTTTCGTCGTCGCCGGCGACCTTCCCTATACGTTTTAGACGTTCCTGCCTTTTTTGATGCTTTTTGTTTTCATGTTCGATCTGCTTTTCGACAGCTTTTAGCTGCCGTTGCTTATTCTGGCCTTTTGCTTTTTCGTCCCTGGTACTTTCGCCCTTTAGTTTATTATCCCTAAGCTTTTTAGCGGGTTTTCCTTTTTCGTTATTGCTGTCATCGTTGCCGGTTTCGCCGTTGATGTTGCCTTGGCGTTCCCCCTGACGACGTTCACCTTGGCGTTCTCCCTGACGACGTTCTCCCTGACGTTCACCTTGACGTTTTTCCTGACGGTTTTGCTGACGTTTTTGGTCTTTGCGACGCACCTTGTCGCCATCCTTATCGTCGTTGACATAATTTTTTCTTTTGTCGGGACGCTGCTCCATTTTGCCTGCTTGTCTTGGGCGGTTCCTTTTGCCTTGTGCTCCTTTTTTGCCGAAAGCGGTGTCACCAGCTAAAAATAAAATGCATAGAACCAGAACTATCGTTGAGGATTTTTTTAGGAAAGTATTCATTTTTTTCATCCTTAAAATAAAGTTATTAATTATCAATATTAATGACAACAATATTTTTCAAACTTACTTCGGCGAATCTTCCTGTTTGAGTTCTTCAATGTTTTTTTTTCGCATAACACCGGCTGCCTTTATCAGGTCATCACGTAGCGGCGGTTGATAGGGCGACAGGGCAAAATTCCACTGATAGCTGTCTATAATTCGATTCGGGTTCAGTACTCCGGCAATAAAATCAAACGGGAAATGATCGTGTAGAGGAGCGATCAGCGATCTGTGAGTATCCAGCGTTTCAAACCCCTGCTTTTCGATCCTTACCTTGTAATCTCCGTACCAGTTAAACTCGATGGTAACCGGCGAAAGGCCGATCTCTTCGTCATTTAGATAAACGAGCGCTTCCTGAGGTTCTGTGTCGATCGTCAGCTTGCGTTCAACGCATCCGCAGGCAAATATAGTTGTCGATAGAACCACAGTTATCAGAATTCTGACGGTTTTTAAGGATGGTTTTGTTTTCATTTTTAATCCCTTAAATGGTTCTGTCAATCCTTGTACGAGGGTTTTACAAACGACACCAATGCAAAATACCACCAAATGGCAGGAAAATCAACAGGATAATTTCAAGGATCGTAAAAAAAACAGAGCCGACCCAAATAACCGAACAGTGATTTAGATCGACCCTTAGATTCGAGTGAGCATTAGCTCTTATTGGCTGTGAGGAGCAGGCGCTTACACTCTACATTGTACACTACATTGTACACTACATTAAATACTTGGTTTGCCGGGTCTGAACCCGAAGATCCAGACCGCGGCCCTTATCAAGTCATGGCTAAACGCCATGTTTTTGTCGGAGGGCTTAACAACCTGTGCGTATCACCGTTCGGTTCTCAAGCCCAATCCTTGGAGGAGGAGGAAACTCAAATTTAAAAACTTATATAAACGCGTAACCAACCGCGATCATTTTTTGCTGGATCCAACAACCTTCAGTTATCACCGTTCGGTTCTCAAATCCAGCTTGGAGGAGGAGGAAACTATTATAATCTCACGGGAGTCCCGTGGTCAATTTTGTGCTGGGCTCATTAGTCACTGTTCGGGTGTAAGCAAGCCCAGCGGAGGAAGAGAAAAACTGCATCTTCATATTATATCCTCTCACGAACTCGGGGTTCGTGTTTATTCTCGTGCTGGACCCAACAACCTTCAGTTATCACCGTTCGGTTCTCAAATCCAGCTTGGAGGAGGAGGAAACTCTTCATCATTTTGTTCTATAATATCTCTTCCGAAGCATTATTTACTTTTCAAAACTCTCTCTATTGTTACACGGATAAATCCCGTGTTCAATTTCTGCCGGGTTGATAACGAAGTTACCAGCCCAGCCTGGAGGGTGGGAAAACCACCATTAAAATTTAATTTTATGTAATAAAGGCTGCTTTCACTGCCCTCTATCTATTTTCCTAAAACTTCTAATCGCTCGTTTACAAGTTCGATTCTTTCAAAGCCCATCAGGTTGCATATCAACCGTTGAAAATCATACCCATCAATGTCGTCGGTTATTACCGCCGAGACTCCGATACCCCGAGCGCTGATCTCTTGCGCGTTGTTTCCGGGATCTGTTATAGCTACTGTCGGCAAGTACGGTTTAATGAGCTTTACTCCTTTAAGCAGCTTTCCGCTACGCATATCCGGCAGATCCCACCTCGATATAATGCCCAGAATATTTTCAGTTTTCAAGGACTGCACGGCCTGTGCTCCGAACTGCAGCGAGACAACATCAATGTCAAGCTCTCGAAGCAACACGGCCTTGCACTCGATACCAATTACAAGGACACTAGTTTTCGCGATTTCAAACATTTCACACACCTACATAAGACACAATAAACACTTTATGTTATCCTCGCTCCATCTGTGTCCTCCTCCGGTATCCTCCTCTTCTAACCTCCTCTTCTGGCCTCCTCCATTCAAATTTGAGTTACGTTAGAGAAGCCTCCTCAAGCATCTCTGTAACATCTCCTCTTGTCCTGACTATATTGCAATGGGTGTGCCAAACATGATTTTACAAATAATAAAAATTTAAATCCTTGTTTCAAAGAGAGTTATGGTTTCAATTTTCTTGGTGTGGGGTGTTGTCGTTTTATGGGTAAAGTGACCATTATGGTCGGTCCAAGCGGTCACCTTGTCACAAAAAGCGATTGGCTTTCAGGAGTTACGCAGGACCGGCTGTATTGGTCATGGGGTAGCTAAAATGGTTACCCTTTGATGTGCACGAAAGAAAAACTAACGTAATTCATCGGCCAGTTCAAATGCTTTGAGTATCTTATCAAGCGCGTCATAGGGCACTGATCCGACATCAACCGTAAGCCGGTCTTCCGTATTCTTTTCAGAAAGCACCTGTCCATCGGCGAGTAGAATGTTGACTTTACTGCGGTTATGACTGGTTCGCTCTTTCACCCCCCATATAGCCAGCGCCGAATCGGCCAGAAACTGCACATCCATCACGAGTGCCGATATAGACCTCCCGTTTCTGTTTTTTCCAAGACTGCTGAGCCTGACATGCGAAATTTCCGCTGTTCCGGATAGCAGGGCTATTGATGCATGACGATAATAATAATCACTTTGTGCCTGCTCGTGGCCTACGTTTTCCAGTTGTTTGCCTGCTTCTGATGGCTGATCGGCTGAGGGACAAAAAAGAACTTTCGGCTGTTTGTCCAGATATTGATCTAGCAACAGTCCCAGGCCTACCGGAGCCCCGGTATAGAGCGACAACAGGCTGGTGACATTGCCGGTAGCGGTATAGAAATTCGGTCCTAGCATGGGGGGGGGCTCGGGTCCGCATGGTATGGTGTCATTGAAATCTAATGAATATGTGTGAATCGCTTTTCCCACAGTGTGTAAATTTGAAATACAGATCAAATTTTTTGCCTGCTGACGTGCTTTACCCAGCACCGGCAGCAGGATCGACATCAACATCGCGATAATCGCGATCACAACTAAAAGCTCGATCAGTGTAAAACCATTCCGTCGGCGGCGGCGATACACAGAAGCAACAGTTATATTTGCATCAGACATCATTTAACCAATATTCTGCCAAGATCATCAAATCTTCCATGTTCACACATCCGTCGCCGGTGACATCCGTTTCCGGTTCGCTGCAGGACTGCCATTCGGCGGCCATTTTCGCAAAGTCATCCAAATTGACAAACGGATCATCCGTAAAATCCGGTATTCTTGGATACTCCATCAGACGCACATTGTCAATATCCCAGTATCCCCCGGCACCTCCTGTTGCGCGAATCGCGATGCCGATATTTTTATTCGCCCATGGATCGCCCGGCTGTACGGTCAGCAGAGGAATGGGGAAATCTTCGACAGTCCGTGATGTTGACGGCGGGGCAGGCACCTGAGCGGATACGATGGATACAATATCGTTCGGGTCCGCCCCAGGGAGATAATTCAATTCAAGGATCAAAGGCGTCCCCTCCGGCGGTGGAAAAGTTGCAGAAATACAAAGCCCAACAGTTAATCGATAACTTTTACCTTCCTTATAGGTTGCGGGCAGATATTGCCAGAGGGCATTGCCATCGGCGCTGCCCAGAAATGCCAGTTGGCTACCATCGACATTGAACAGATGGTATTCATTGCCTGGCGGTGTGTTAAAGAAAGTGCCTGTGCTTCTACTTTCAGGATCGATGTCATCTTCCGTCCATGAAGACACAAATGGAATCGCTAAAAGAGGATTTTCAATCGGATCTATGGCTGGGACTTCAAAAGAATGGTTTGGGATGTCAATAGAATCCGCCTGCACCGAGGCTATGGTCAGCAATATTGCTGTTATGAGGGTAAAGTACTTTATTGGGTGGGTAGACATATCACTTACTCCTAGTCTGGTTAAATTTGTTTTTAAGAATATTATCCTTTTTTAGCCTTGTTTTATGTCATAGACCATTAAGGCGTCGCCGTGACGGATAAAGAGTTTTCCGTCAAAGATTACCGGGTGCGCCCAGTGCTGGTCCTCTCCGAGAGGAACCTTAAAGGAACTTGTTATGTTAAAACCTTTTGGTGTTGCTTTTACGAGTGCGAGGTTTCCGGTTTTCTCTTCGTAGCAGTATAGCATTCCGTCTGCATAGGCGATTGAGCCTTTTCCGTTCCATTGGTGTTCGTATTGTTTTTCGCCGGTTTTCCAGTCAAGGCACATCCATTTGCCGTCTTTGTTGCCTTTCCAACTGGCTCCGTAGAGGTAACCATCTATAAGGAGTACTCCGCCGTGGTGGGTGTCGAGATTTTTGTCCGACCATGTTTGCGATACTTTTAGCCCGTCGTCGGAGATTTTCAACTGTACTCCTCCCATATCGTATCCGCTGGTGACGTAAATGTAACCGTCTTTATATATGGGAGTGTTTGGGTGGGTTCCCCTGACTCTGGCATCTCCCATGTATTTTTCGCAATCGTATTTCCAGAGCAGGTTTCCATTCTCGGCATCTACGCCAACGATTGCTTTTTCGACGAGTGTGACGACGATCCTTTTATTTCCTCTGTCAATTATGATTGGAGAGCAATAGCCATTTTTATCGC
>JAGLHQ010000372.1 GCA_023143375.1 Planctomycetota bacterium | reverse complement strand
CTAAAGAGCAGGCACTGGATTTTTGTGCCCAGGCAGTTCAACTCAACGTCCCTTATATGGCTATCTCAGGCGGAGAGCCACTGGTTTGTCCTTATATTTTCGATATCTGCTCGTTCATTAGAGAGAACAATATAAGCCTGAAGATAGAAACCAACGGTGAATGTATCGATGACGAATTCGCCCGCAGATTAGCAGAACTGAAACTGCGCTCCGTGCAGGTAAGTCTTGACGGCGCAACGCCTGAAACGCACGAAAGATTGAGAGTGGCAGGCAACTGGAAAAAAGCGGTAGCGGCCTGTAAATACCTTGTAGAACACGAAGTCAATACCGAGGTTGTTTTTGTTCCCACGAAGTTTAACATTCACGAAATCGGCGATGTGATAGACCTTGCCTACTCGATGGGAGTATATGGCTTTTATACGGGCAAGATAATGCAGATCGGGCGAGCAGCAAGAAACTGGGACATTTTGTGTCCATCCGAGGGGCAATATGAGAGATTCTCTGAGGTGCTGCGAGAGAAAAAAGCTGCTTATGAGGGGAAAATGCAGGTTTTCTGTTATGCCCACGATGTGATTGAAGAGTTGAAATATCGCCTTGAGAGTCCTTCAGCCAGTCTGTTAGTTCTGCCCAATGGTAAGGTTAAGCTTATAAACTCTTTGCCGTTTATCTGCGGCGATCTGAAGAAGGAAAGCCTCAGCGAGATTTGGGAAAAGTACAAAACAGCCTGGCGCAATCCTGAGGTTATCGAGTTTTCCAGGAAGGCCATTGCCAATCCAAATCTGTTGGGCGAGTCGAACAGTTGGATAGAGGTGTAGTGCGGGCCCATGCGGATAGTTTTGTAAATTGAATCCTGTTAGTGGCGTCGGGCGTTATGAATCTATTGCGGCTGATACGGTATCGGTTTTTTCTGTTTGCCGGTCTGCTTCCGTTTTTTCTGGGGCAGATGATCGCTTTCGGTACAGAGGGCGGCTTTGACTGGAAGGTATTCTCGTTGGGATTGCTCGGGATATTCTTCGTCCTGACAGCGGTCGAGTTGTTTAACGAGTATTTCGACTCAAAGGTCGGCGGCGACAGGATATTTTCGCAGGAAGAGGTCAATATCCCCAATTGGTTTTGGACTCTGGGTATCGCTGCGCTGGCTGGGGGTTTTGTCATCGGTTTGTATCTTGCATTTCTGGCCGGCTGGTGGGTGCTGTTTTTTTCGTTTTTCGG
>JAGLHQ010000371.1 GCA_023143375.1 Planctomycetota bacterium | reverse complement strand
TGATTTGACAGTGACGGTTAGCGATGGTAATGAATTATTAATAGAAGGCACTGACACTCTTCATATTGATTGTGCGGCCAATGCGTGTCAGGCAACTATGGTTCTTGGATTAGGTGAACCGGAAGATATAGACGAAGACTGTCAGGTCAGTCTGCCGGATATTGCAATCCTCGCGCTCGATTGGGCCTCGGATTATACAATAATAGAGCCTACTGTTATCCCGTAATAGGGATAAAGTTATTTGCCTAAAACGGGCAGTCGGGATAGAACCGAGTGTCCGATAAGGGTGCCCGATATGGGTGCGTGTAAATGCGATAAATATTATTTTTTTTGAAAGGAGAGGTTTTTATGAAAAAGTTATTATTAGTAATGGTTGTAATTTTGATGTTTGCAGGTGTGGCAAGCGCCGGTGACAACAACTGGACTCCAACAAGTTTGGATCCAAACGAGGTATTGACGGAGACCGCCAACTGGGACGTTGATATAAACTGGTCAGCCGGTCACGTCCCTCTTAGTACCGAAAAGATTAGTTTTTCTATCGATACAGTTCCGTGTCTCATAGACTCTGACACTTTAAACGCTGTTACTGGTCAATTTGTTATTGGAGACAACGGTCCGGGGCTTCCTGCGGTACACGATCTAACGATTAGAGGAGCTCTAAATACGTATGGCCCTACTACCTGGACCTCAGTCGGTTACAACAGACAGAGTACTATGTCTGTTGAAAGAGGCGGTTCTCTTACAACCGAACATCGTTTGGGAGTTGGGATGATCGCCAACACGGGTGACGCTACGACGACTTCTATCCTTAATGTTGACGGTGGTGTCGTGGATATTACCGGAAACCTTCAGGTCGGTAGTGTCGGTGATCTCGTTAATCTGGGTCACATCGGAATTGTTAACGTTAACGCCGGACTCTTGGCAGCTACTGGCTGGGAATGGAGAGATACAGATGGACTTTGGTCTTTTATGGACATCAGCCATGGAACCGTAATTATTGATGGTGATGTAACCGGAGATGGTGCTAGTGATGTACCTGCCTTGGTCGCCATCGGAGCTCTAACCGCTTATGGCGAGCAAGGAGATGACCTTACAGGGGCTGAAATAGTCTATAGTTACGATGGTATGGAGACAACCATTACAGCTACCGGTGATCCACTGAATCGGTATCCTGCAATGGATGCTGTACTTCCAATCGGCACTGTGACTTTGAGCTGGGATAATCTGCCCCCGGAATCTTTGCCCGGATACCCCCTTCCCGCCGGCGTTTGGGTGGACATCTGGTATGGGACCAATCCGAGTACTTGGAGCCAGGTTGGGTGGCATTTTATCAATGAAAAATCTGCTTCCGTTAGTGCGTCTAGTAACGGCACGTACTACTGGCGTGTTGACAGCTATCTTAATGGCGATCCGACTATAATGGACTACGATAACGACCCCAATATCTCTGCTGTCGAAGGTATGCTGATGGTCTTCCATGCATCCGATGATTTTCCGCCTACGGTGGATATTGACACTTCGCCTACGATCACATGGAAGAATGAGCCGATCCATTTAAGTGCGACTATTGACGATGATAGTAAATCACAAGTTGACATTGTCTGGACATCGGATGATCCGAACGCCGTATTCACTAACATCGTATCAGCCTCGTATCCTATGGGAACTGTGTATCCTGTTGTTTCAACTGCGGACGTGACGGTTGATTATGCTTCCGGTCAATTCACGGTGACAGCAACGGTTAGCGATAGTAATCCCCTTGGTACTGTTGGTTTTGACATCGTTCAGCATGATTGTGCACAAGATGCGTGTGAGGCAGCCCGAGGACTCGGAGGAGCGCTCCCGGGTGATATTGATGTCGACTGTGCCGTTGGTGGCATAGACTTTACAGCGATCGGAGCCAAATGGCTAGATCCTTCTTATGCAATAACAGAACCGCAACCTCTATAATGATAGGAAGTAGGTAGTTGACTTAAAACGGGTGCCTGAGACAGTCTCAGGCACCCGATAAGAGTTTGTGTAAGTTTTTGTAGTATAGATTAAAAAGGGGGTCGGAATAAATTTATTCTGACCCCCTTTTTCATTACTGCTCGGCTGTCTCGGCAAAAGCCTTTACAACTCCCTGCCCTGCATCGTGCCCGGCATATAGCATCAAGTTCCAAAATGTTTAAAGAACCCATCGTTTGACATATCCTCCATATATGTATTTAGAAAAGAAGGCATCACGTGATGAGTGGTCACAGGCAAGCGAGTGCGGCAGGCAATCTTTCTTTTGAATCCATGTTGGCATAAACTTCCTAATACCATGTAATATTACTGACCGCAAAAAAACCGATTGTTTTGAAATTTACCCCTTGACTTTCTGAGGGAGAGGCGATAGACTTAATGTACGTGGACATACCGTTCTTGCTTTGTGGACAATGCATGAAAATAAGGAGGAAGTAAAGCATGAAGAAATTAACTTTATTATTAATGGTTGTAAGTTTAGTTAGTATTCCTGCTGCCGCATCGATGTGGGACCCAGCGGGCAACGGGATATTTCCGCCGGACGCGGGTAACTGGAATCTTGCGGCAAACTGGACGCCCAATGGAGTCCCTGGCGGTGCTGATGCCGCCGTGTTTAGTCTAATCGACGCCGCAGAGTGTCAGGTGACCACACCCGATGCCACGTGCTGGTATTTAGTTATGGGCGATAATGGATCGATGCTTGCCCCGCTTGTCATTAAGGACGGCGGAACCCTCACAACCGGTGATAACTGGAGCGCTGTCGCATACAACCAGTCCGCTACAATGATCGTTGAAAGAGGCGGAACTGTTGATTTTGGCAATCATCTGTGGCTTGGAATGAGCGACGGTGCTGACGGTACCCTTACTATCAATGGCGGTACAGTAAATGTTGGAGTCGCTTTTGACATAGGCAGAGCAGTTGGCGCTCAAGGGCTTGTCTCGGTCAATACCGGACTTATGTCAGTCACACATGTGACTACACCAACCGCCTCAGGGTGGTATATGTATGACGGCGGCGTGATAGATATCAG
>JAGLHQ010000370.1 GCA_023143375.1 Planctomycetota bacterium | reverse complement strand
GATGTTTTGCCTGATATGGTCAAAGATGCGGCAAAAGCGACGATTCCGGCGAAAAAATTTGGCACCGTTGACGACGTCGCAAAAGCTATCGCATTTCTCGCAAGTGACGATACAGGCTATGTTACCGGTCAGGTGATAGCCGTTGACGGCGGTATGTCGATGTAATAAATTTAGAAAATGTATTTGAAAGATTGGCAATGTGTCGGTATATTACCGCGAAGCATTGTGATTTGTTAGAAACAAGTAAAAATTTAACGTGAATATGGGAAATGGAATTTTGATTTTTAAGTCTTTTTAGGAGGCTCTCAAGTGGCAGATATTGATGTAACAGGCATTGAAGCAAAAGTAACCGAGATCGTCAGTGAACAAATGGGTGTCGATAAGGGCGAGATATCTCGTGAGACATCTTTTATTAACGACCTTAACGCAGATTCGCTGGACACTGTTGAATTGGTTATGGAATTTGAGGACGAGTTCGATATGAGTATTCCCGACGAAGAAGCTGAAAAGATCCAGACCGTCGGTGCCGCAATCGATTATATCGCTAAAGTTCTTCAGGAAAAAGAGTAATACCAACGGACGGTTTTTTATGAGTAAACGACGAGTTGTCATCACAGGTATAGGCTGTGTTACCTCGCTGGCGGAATCTCCCGTCAAGATGTTCGAGGGAATATGCAAAGCCGAAAGCGGAGTTTCGCTGATCGAATCGTTCGATACGAGCGAGTTCACGGTCAAGATCGCCGGCGAGGCCAGGGGTTTCGATGTAAATAGCTACATCGAACACCGTCAGGGTAAGCGGATGGATCGCTTTACCCAAATGGCTTTGGCATCGGCGATCCAGGCGGTTGAAGATAGCGGACTTGATCTCGAAACCGAGGACAGGGATCGTATCGGCGTTATTGCAGGTTCCGGTATCGGCGGACTTCAGGAGATCGAGGATCAGCACGAAAAACTTTTGAATAAGGGCCCGCGCAGGGTATCGCCTTTTACCGTTCCTAAGCTAATGGGTAACGCCGCCAGCGGATGTATTTCAATACACTTCGGGCTGCGAGGTCCTAACATGTGTATCATTACCGCATGTGCATCGGCGAGCCACGCTATGGGTGAGGCGTATTACAACATCATCACCGGACGAAGCGATTGTATGGTAACGGGCGGATCGGAAGCAGCACTTACACCGGTCGGTCTGGCATCGTTCTGCTCGCTTAAATCATTGAGTACACGGAATGATACGCCAACAACAGCATCGCGTCCTTTCGATGAGACCCGCGACGGTTTTGTTTTCTCAGAAGGTTCGGGGATGCTGGTCTTTGAAGAATACGAACATGCAAAAAAACGCGGAGCAAAGATATATTGCGAGTTCCTCGGTTATGGCGCTACCGGCGACGGCTATCACATTACGGCACCGATACCGGATGGAGCAGGTGCGGGTAAGGCGATGAAGATCGCATTGAATGATGCAGGGATTAATCCGGAAGCTATCGATTATGTAAACGCCCACGGAACCAGCACCGAGCTAAATGATCTTGCCGAAAGCATCGCCCTTAGAGATGTCTTTGGGGCCCATGTTTATAAGCTCGCAGTAAGTTCCAGCAAGGGAAGCCTGGGCCATCTGCTCGGAGCTTCAGGTGCGGTAGAATTGATCACCACTGCTCTGGCGATCCAAAATTCTGTTATACCGCCGACTGCCAACCTTGAGAAGGTTGACGAAAAGTGCGATCCGAAGATCGACTATGTTCCAAAAGAAGCACGTGACGGCGAGATCAAGATCGCTATAAGCAATTCGCTCGGCTTTGGCGGACATAACTGCAGCCTTGTTATCGGAAAAATATAACACAGCGAGTATTAAAATTACGATCTATCAATA
>JAGLHQ010000037.1 GCA_023143375.1 Planctomycetota bacterium | reverse complement strand
GGGCATAGTCTTGATGTTGTGCTTGGGCGTCGGCCCGCGACGTCGGAGATGTTGCCTGAGACTTTGCCGGAGCTTCCGGAACTTGTTGCGGTGCCTGTTGGTTTGCCGGCTGCGTTGCTCGACAGGCGGCCCGATGTTCGCGGGTCGGAGCTGCAACTGGCTGCGGCGACAGAGCGGGTTGGAGTAAGTGTTGCGGCTCTTTATCCGAGCCTTGCTCTTACGGCGACGGGTGGGTTCGGCTCTTCGGAGCTTTCGAACCTTACGGCGAGCAATACGGATATTTATTCGGCGATCATAGCAATCACTGCTTCAGTATGGAAGGGGGGGCAGCTTCGGGCACAGGTTGATTTTTCAAAGGCGGATGTAAAACGGGCGGCGGCTAACTATGCAGATACTGTTTTAGTCGCACTTCGCGAAGTTGAAGACGCGCTTGTCAAACAACAAAAGCTTGCGGTACGTTATAAGTACTTGAAAGTGCGGCTTGAGGAGGCGGTAAGCGCCGAGCGGCTTGCCGGGCAAAGATACCTGCGAGGGGTCGAGGGGATATTAATCGTGCTTGACACGGAGCGGCGCAGGCGAGTTGCGGAGAACCTTGTTGTCGAGACGGCATCGCAGATGTTCGATGCGCGGGTGGAACTGTTCCTGGCATTGGGCGGAGACTGGGGTACAGAGATTAAAATATCAAAGATTGAAATGAAAAATTAAGGAGCCGCTGCGCGGGGCTTATTTAAAGAAAAAAACATTCACCATGAAGGCGTGAAGAAAAGAAGGGAAATTCCAACCTGCGGTTGGATTAAAAGGTTATTTTTGCCACAGAGGAAAAAGAGTAAAACAGAGAAAAGCTAAATTAAGTTTGTAGTCGGGAGTTTGGAGTTGAGGAGCCGCTATGCGGGCTGGTTTAAAAGATAATAATAATAGAGAGCGATTTGTTTGGCTCAGGAGTAACAGATGGTTAAAAAATGGTTAAAAAATAAAAAGATATTTCAGCTTGTGCTGGTTATCGCTATTCTTATATTCGGTGTTGTTGTTTTGAAAGGTCTTTCGGCTTTGAAGAAGCCGCCAGCTAAGAAGGCACGAGTAGTAGTTGTTCCTTTGCTCAACGCTATTACGGTTGAGATGCAGGATATTCAGATGGTTGTCGAGAGCTTTGGTACTGCTCAAGCTAAGGTTCAGGTCCAGATCATTCCCCAGGTATCCGGTAAGATCGTTGCATGTCATCCGGATTTTGTTAACGGCGGATTTTTCTCCGCGGGTCAATCGCTTGTTAAGATCGATCCGATCGACTATGAGCTTGCGGTAGAAAATGCCGAGGCAGCGGTAGCGCGCAGCGAGGTTCTGGTTGAACGAGAACAATCGGAAGGGGCCATCGCCGCGGCAGAGTGGGCACAGCTTAACGAGGGACAAAAGCCTTCATCGTCATTGGTGCTTCGCGAGCCTCAGATACGTCAGGCGAAAGCAGAGCTAAAGGCAGCGACGGCGCAGCTTGAAAAGGCAAAGCTTAACCTTAAACGGACGGATGTTTCGGTGCCTTTTAACGGACGGATATCGCAGGAGTCGGTGGACATCGGTCAGTACATAATGGCGGGGCAATCGATAGCGACGGTCTATGGAACCGATGCGATCGAGATCATAATCCCTCTCGAAGACGAGGAGATGGCGTGGTTCGATGTTCCGTTTAGTAGTAACGGAAGCAAGCCAGGATCGAAAGCGGTTGTAATGGCTGACTTTGCAGGCGGCGAGCATACGTGGGCAGGCAGGGTGGTTCGGACGGAAGGGACAGTCGATCAGTCGTCGAGAATGGTCAACGTTGTTGTCGAAGTTGCCGATCCGTTTGCGTTATCGAACGGGCGGCCCCCTTTGGTGCCGGGGATGTTTATCGATGTTAAGATACAGGGTAAAAAACTTACGGGCGTTTTTCGGGTTCCGAGATATGTGGTTCACAACAATGACCATGTATGGGTCGAGCGTGAGGGGAAACTGCACATAGAAAAGGTTGAAATAATTCGCATGGATATAAAGCATGCGTATATCGGTTCCGGTCTGGAAAGCGATGACGTGATCATTACCAGCCCGCTTGATACGGTTACCGATAAGATGAATGTTCGCGTTAATATTTCAAACTGACCGACGATCGGTTTGATAATGTAAAAATAAAAGATTTACCGCCGAGGACGCGGAGATCGCAGAGAATTAAAAATTAAAAGAAACCGCGGATTTCGCGGATTAAAGAAAACTAACGATCAAAATATATCTCTGCTTTCGCAGGCCGGCATGAGTGAAAATGTGACAGTTTTTTTGCCACAGAGAAAACAGAGGTTAGCGAGGACACAGAGGAAAGAAAGATAAAAGCAGATGAACCACGAATGGACGCGAATTTTGACAGGATAACAGGATAAAAAAACAGATAATAAAAAATGATGTTATATAGAGTTGAGTGAAAGAATTATAGTCATCTTGTAATCCTGTTAAAAAAGAGAGTTTAGAATGATTAACAGGAAAAGTTGTGGATAGTTACAGGATCGGAATTAAAAAAAACTAACGATCAAAATATATCTCTGCTTTCGCAGGCAGGCATGAGTGAAAATGTGACAGTTTTTTTGCCACAGAGAAAACAGAGGTCAGCGAGGACACAGAGGAAAGAAAGATAAAAGCAGATGAACCACGAATGGACACCTAATGAGTACGAATTTAAAAGGTTCGGCGTTATTTATAGTTTTGTAAGGCAGGTAGTGTATTGAAAGATCTTAGCGAAATGAAGAAGGGCCCGCTGGCCTGGTTTGCGAGTAACCATGTCGCATCCAACCTGTTGATGGTGCTTATTCTCGTAGGCGGCGGGTTTAGCCTTGTGAATATGAAGATCGAGGTGTTTCCCGATATTAGTATCGATATGGTTACTATCACCGTTCCATATCTTGGTGCGTCGCCATCGGAGGTCGAAGAGGGTGTTTGCCTTCGTGTCGAAGAGGCTATCGCAGGCGTCGAGGGGATAAAACGAATTAGATCGACGGCTTTTGAAGGGGCAGGTACGGTTACCGCTGAGATCGAGGAGTATGCCGATTCGCGTAAGGCGCTCGAGGAGATCAAGTCGGCGGTTGACAGGATCATAACTTTTCCGGTTGAAACGGAAAAGCCCATCGTCACCGAGATAACAACTCGCAACCAGGTGTTGCAGGTCGTTGTTTATGGGGATGCTTCGGAGCGGACGTTGAAAAGTCTGGCTGAGCAGATGCGTGACGATCTTACTGCAATGGACAGCATCTCGCAGGTCGATGTTACGGGGATACGAAAATATGAGATATCGATAGAGGTATCCGAGGAGAATCTGCGCAAGTATGGGCTTAGCTTTTCGCAGGTCGCTGACGCTGTGGGGCGTTCTTCGCTTGACCTGCCGGGCGGTTCTATTAAGACCCGCGGCGGTGAGATACTTATTCGCACCAAGGGCCAGATGTATACGGGCGGCGAGTTCGAGGATATTATCGTTTTGACCCGGCGGGACGGGACGAACCTTCGGCTTTCGGATATTGCAGATATATACGACGATTTCGAGGACACCGATATTGCGACGCGGTTCGACGGGCAGCCTGCGGCGATACTATTGGTATGGCGGCTTGGCGATCAGGATGTACTTGATATCACCAGGGATGTTAAACAATATCTCGCCAAAACGGAGGCGTCACTTCCTGAAGGAATTTCTGTTGCGACGTGGTTTGACAACTCGCTGGTTTTAAAGTCAAGGATGGACCTTCTGAAAAGAAACGCGATGCTTGGTCTTTTCTTTGTGTTTATTACGCTGTCTCTTTTTCTCGATCTTCGGCTTGCGTTCTGGACGACGATGGGCATTCCGATATCGTTTATGGGTGCGTTCTGGCTGATGCCTTACTTCGATACGTCGATCAACATGATCTCTCTGTTTGCGTTTATTCTTTCGCTTGGAATCGTTGTTGACGATGCGGTCGTTGTCGGCGAAAACATTTTTGCGTATCGTCAAAAGGGTATGGGGCATATCGATGCTGCGATCTTAGGCGTCAAGGAGATGACGTCGCCGGTTATCATGGCGGTACTTACAACGGTGTTTGCGTTTATGCCGTTGTTGTATGTGGCGGGTATTTTGGGCAAGTTTATCCGGGTTATACCTATTGTAGTTATCTCTGTTTTGGCGTTTTCTCTGGTGGAGGCACTTTGCATATTGCCTGCACATCTTTCCGGGTCAAGGCTTACCGGTGCAGAAAAGAAGCACCCCGGCCCTATCGCACGGTTCCAGTATTACATTCGTAAGAAGGTGAACGATTTTATCTACGGTCGTTTTGTCAGGATCGTCGATAAGGTGGTGGAGTTTAGATATGTTACGATCGCGATCGGAATTGTTATATTGATGACGACGGTCGGATTTGTGAAAAGCGGTGCGATAAAGTTTGTGATGTGGCCCAAGATCGACGCGGACAATGTTTGGGCGACCCTTCAGATGCCGCAGGGGACCTCGATCGAGCAGACGAGATCGGTTGTCGAGATCATCGAAACGGCAGCTATACAGGCCAGGGATGAGATTGACGCCAGGAGCCCGGAAGGTGCACCGTCGATATTTAAGCACATGGCGACGACGTTAGGATCGGCTACCGGTCCGGGCGGCGGTCCGCAGGGGCCCAGCAGTACTTCCGGATCGCATATTGCCGAGATTAACGTAGAGCTGCTTAGCGGCGAAGAGAGATTTATTTCTTCGAGCGAGGTCGCAAACAAATGGCGGCAGATCATCGGTGAGATTCCGGGGATATCGTCGCTGGTGTTTACGTCGACGCTGATGAAGGCCGGCGAACCGATAAACATTGAGATGAGCCATCGAGATTTCGATAAGCTGATAAGTGCTGTCGATGACTTAAAAAAAACGCTTACCGAGTATGCCGGTGTGATAGATATCGATGACAGTTTTGTGCCGGGTAAGCTTGAGATAAAGCTTGCGATCAAGGACAGGGCCAGGACGCTTGGGCTTACGCTGGCGGATCTCGGCAGGCAGGTGCGGCAGGGATTTTACGGTGCGGAGGTCCAAAGGGTGCAGCGCGGACGCGACGATATTCGCGTGATGGTTCGCTATCCGAAGGAACAACGAAAGAGCTTAGCTGACATTGAGAATATGCGGATAAGGCTGGCTGATGGGACGGAGGTTCCGTTTAGCGAGGTTGCCGATGTCGATCTCGGCAGGGGCTATGCGAATATTCACCGGGCAGATCGCCGGCGAGTTGTAAACGTCACCGCCGATATCGATAACGAAGTTGCTAACGCTAACGAGGTTAATGCGAATTTGTTTGCGACGGTTCTTCCGGAGCTTCAGGCTAAGTATCCGGGTCTTGTTTTCGGGCTTGAAGGCGAACAGAGAGAACAGCGAGATACCAAAAAAAGCCTTGGTTCGAGTGTGCTTATAGCCCTGTTCGCTATCTTCGGTCTGCTGGCGGTTCAGTTCAGGAGCTATAGTCAGCCGTCGATCATTATGTCGGCGATCCCGTTCGGGCTGGTCGGGACGATCATCGGGCATATCATTATGGGGTACTATCTGACGATAAGCAGATTTTTTGCGACGGGGGTGTGGGAGAAGGTTCCGTTTGATCTGTCGATGATGTCGGTTTTCGGTATCGTGGCGCTGACGGGCGTTGTGGTTAACGACTCGCTGATCATGATCGATCTTATCAACCGCGAACGTGCCGAGGGCATCGAACTGCATCAGGTTATCATCGATTCTGCGACACGACGTTTTAGGCCGATCATGCTTACGACGCTTACGACGTTTTTCGGGTTGGTGCCGATGATCCTTGAAAAGAGCCTTCAGGCGAGATTTCTCATTCCGATGGCGGTTTCTCTTGCATTTGGGATAGTTTTTGCGACAATGATAACGCTGCTGCTGGTTCCGTCGCTGTATTTGATACTCGAAGATGTTAAGTCACTGGGCGGCAGGTTTAGGAATAAAGACACCGAAATGATTCAGGATGACGCTTGAGCGATCTGAAAGGAAAATCTTATATTTATATAGATACCGTCGCTGATCTTGCGTCACTGGTATCTATTATGTCAAGTGCCCGTCGTATCGCTATCGACATTGAAGCGGACAGCCTGCACCATTATTATGAAAAGGTGTGCCTGATCCAGTTGACTATCGAAAAGGACAACTACATTGTCGATCCGCTGACTGGGCTCAATCTTTCGGAGTTTCTGGAAGTTCTTTCGGAAAGCTATATCGTTCTTCACGACGGCGGGTACGATCTTCGCATGATGCGTTCGACATTCGAGTTTGAGCCCAAGGGCAGGGTTTTCGATACGATGCTCGCGGCCAAGCTCTTAGGTTATAAGCATTTCAGTCTTGGCGCATTGGTAAAAGAGTTTACCGGTATCGAATTGAAAAAGGGTGCCCAGAAAGCGGACTGGTCGTATAGGCCCCTAAGTGCGTCGCTGCTTAAGTATGCAAGCGATGATACGCGTTTTTTATTCGGTATTGCCGATGAGCTTTCGAAAAAGCTCAAGGCACTTGATAGAAGCCGATGGCACAAACAGACTTGCAAGAAAATGATCGCCTCAACAGCATCGCCGGCGGCAGTAAAAGATCCCGATCAGGCGTGGCGGATCAAGGGGATAAGTTTGCTTGGGCGAAATCAACTTGTCTATGGCAGGGAGCTGTTTTACTGGCGTCAAAAGTATGCTCAAAAAGCGGATCGTCCTCCGTTTAAGATCATGACTAATCATCTGCTTCTCGAACTGGCGGCGTGGGCACAGGTCAACCCTAATGTGTCGTTGCAAAACGGCCCCAGGCTTCCGCGAGACTGCAAAGGGGGACGTTTAAAGGCGCTGGAATCTGCGATAAAGCGGGCGCATGACGTATTGCCTGATGACTGGCCGTCCAAGCGAAAACCTGCTCCGAGGCGAAAGCCGGTTCCGGACTGCAAAGTGCTGATCCAGACGATGCGAGATCAATCCGCCGAGGTCGCCGAAAAACTTGGTATCGATCCGTCAGTGCTGGCGACCAGGTCCGCATTGGTGTCGATTGCGTACAACAGACCCAAAACTATTAACGAAATCATGCTTTCCGGGCCGATGATGAAATGGCAGGCGGAGATTTTGCAGCCAATTATCGCTGAAAATCTCGATGCCCACCCGTTAGCTTAGATACGTAAAAGTTTTGTAACCTGTTGTTGCAACAAGGATTAGGTATGGAAACCAGGTGTCCCGATTGTGAAAAGAGCTTCGATGTGCCGGATGAGTTTGACGGTCAGCCGGGTAAGTGCTCTAATTGCGGGAGCGCTTTTACGATTGCTTCAAGCGTTATGATCACCGCAGGCGGGCTATCGGATTTCATGCCGGAGCTTCCCCCGTTAAATGAGCCCGATCCGGTTTACCACTCCGAGACAACAACCGCGGGTTTTGAGCAGGATCCGTTCGATGCGCCTGCGGTTCCGCCGAGCTGTATTAGTAAGGATGGAGGCCCGCGTAATGCGCCTGTAAGAAGCCTGGAGACAGACGAAGATATAACCGAAGCAGACGATCATGCTTATTTCGACGATCTGAAAAAGAAAGAGAATAAGAAAAAGAAAAAACGAAAAAGTTTTTCGCTTAGTCACTCAGCCGACGGTCTTCCGGGTGACGGCTTCGCGACGCTTATGTTCACTTTCGGGATGATCGGTCTTATCGCATCTTATACACTTTTGGTGGTCGGTCTTTCCAATAACCTTGTGCCTGCCTTGCAGGGATCCTCGAACGCTTTGAGAAGGTTGCTGTTGTGGCTTGCTGCTGCGGCGCTCATTTTGTTTATAAGTGTTTTAAAGCTTTCATTCGCCAACATCATCAAAGCGGTCAATGCAAATACACGCCTGCGTTAATAAATACTGTTGGTATTTATTAAGTTCATAGTTTGTAGGATGGGCAACTTGTGCCTTAGGTGATTCTTTGCCCATGCGGAAAGTACAACTTCATATCAGTCTTTTGTTTTCTTGATTGATCCGTATATCAGCATTGCTATCAGTGCTGCTGCGCAGATATTTTTTATGTATACCGGGAGCATCCAGTGTGCCTTGCTTACGATGTCTAGCTCGGTAACTATCGCCATTTGATCGAGCAAAATGCCTGACCCCAATGCACATAATGCTACGGTTAGTATGTACACGATTGCTGTTCTGCTTCCCATGACCTTCCAGATGGTTGTCAGCGCCGCAGCGTTTGTTGCAGGCCCCGTCATCAAAAACACCAGCGCAGCTCCGGGTGTTACACCTTTCATTATCAGCACCGCAGCAACCGGTACCGATGCTGTCGCACATACGTATACGGGTATCCCCAGCAGCATCATGATCAGCATCGCTCCTATTCCTGTTCCGAGCTTTTCTGCGAAGAAGTCGTCTGGTATCGCTACCGAAAGCACCGCAGCGATGGCAAGGCCGAGTATCATCGTTCTGCCGATATCGCCGGGCAGGGTGACGAATCCATACTTTATCATCCTGACAAATGCGTTTTGTTTTTTGCCGCTGGTGCAGCAGGTTCCGTCGCATTTGGCTTCCTTTTTTTCCTCTTCGGCAATGGGAATGTCTTCGCCGAACATCTGTACAAGTATTCCGCCGACGATGCCGGTAATAAAAGTTATCACCGGGCGAAAGATGGCAAAGACCGGTCCCAGCAGGCTGTAGGTTACAAAGAAACTGTCAACGCCCGTCTGCGGAGTAGACAGCAGAAATGAGATCGTAGCACCTTTGCTCGCTCCGTGTTTTCTTAATGACATCGAAACCGGTATCACCCCGCACGAACACAATGGCAGGGGCACGCCAAACAGCGAAGCTTTTAGTATCGGCCAAATCCCTTTTCCGCCGAGGTGTGCTTCCACGACCTCGGGCTTTAGAATCACCGAAATCGCACCGGCGATAAGAAAGCCGAACAACAGGTACGGACTCATCTCGCCGATTATCGTCCATAGCTCGTTTACAAAACTTAATACTTGTTCGCTCATCATTTTTCCCCGCTGTACCGCTTGATCTTTTCCCAGCCGTCGCCTTCGCCGATCATTGACATCCGGCACAGGACGAAGTCATATTTCACCGGATCGGCTGGTTCGATCTCGGCAAACCTGGCCGTAACTTCTACTGCTGTTTTAAGCGTAATGTTCCTGACGTCGTGAAATCCCATTATCCTGGTGACCCGTGACATGTGCACGTCCATCGGAACTATCAATTTGCTTTTGTCAACGCGCTTCCATGTCCCGGCGTCAACATCGTCGTCGCGCACCATCCACCGCAGATACAGGTTTAGCCGTTTACATGCACTTTTGTTCGCAGGGTCGCTCAGCAGGTATTTAAAGCTTTGCCTTACGATGCCATTGTTCCCGGCTGCGTGCTTTTGCAGCAGCGTTCGGCAAAACACCGAAAGCGCGCCGACTATATTAGTATCGTCTTTATTGAGGCCCTTTATAAAAAAACGTTCGATGGAACCATGTTTTTCAAGAACCCATTTCAAGAGTTCCAGCAGGTCAGCGATGTCGCGTCCTGTGTTGAATCGGTGTTTAAAGCCCTTAAGGCGTGTTTGCTTGCTTTTATCGAACTGCTTTACAAACTGGGCGGGACGAGGCCCAATCGTTGACATGAGTTTTTCAAGGCTGTTGGAGATTTGTGCCACTCTTCCATACGCAAGCACCGCTGACAGGAGGCCTGCGATCTCTCTGTCGGCCTTGCTCGAATATTTGTATACGAAACCCAGCGGATCGGGGGCGATGTTGTCCTTGCGATTGTACTTTACATAAAGCCTGTCAAGGACGCGTTTGATCTCTTTTGGCGGTATCTTTTTGCCCTGCGGTGCCACTGTTTTTTAGGCCGCCTCAAATTCGTCCTTGCCTACGCCGCACTCGGGACATACCCAGTTGTCCGGTAGATCGTCAAAGCTTGTTCCGGGAGCGACCCCGTTATCAGGATCGCCGGCTTCGGGGTCGTATATGTAACCGCATATAAGGCATCTGTATTTCATATAATGATCCTATCATAAAAGTGTTGTAAAAATAATAAGTTATATCAGTGCCGACAAAGTCGGCTTCAACGAACAAAATGCAAAACAGTCCGCTTGAGTTGCTAGCCGAGTTGTGCCAGTTGACTTCCCAAAAGCGTAACATGCCCGATCTCTTCGGCAATTATGTCGTCAACTTTCTCCTTGCCTGCCTGCGAGGGAACGAGCTTTTTCATGCTAATATAGAACACGATCGAGTCTTTCTCTGCGTTGATAGCGGTTTCAAGTATTTCGCGTATGCTTTCCTTTCCGGTAAGCTCCATGTCGAGACTCTTTTTGCCCTCGGTTCCATGCGAATCAGCCATTTCCTGAAGATAAAGCTCGGCTTCTCCCTGCGGGTCGAAAGTGACCTGTTCTTTGTCGGCATCGGTAAGTTCTTCTCGCATTGCCTTAAAGCCTGTTTCGTGTCCGTCTTCCATCGTTGCCATATCCGTCAGCATTTCTTTTATCACTGCTGACTCTGCATTTTCTGCGGCTTTGCGGTAGAACTTTGCACCGTTTTGTTCGATCTCGATAGCCATCGCAAATATTTCATCGGCATTAAATGTGATACTCATAATTATTCTCCTTTAACCGGCGGCGTAAAAACTCGCTGCCCCAATTCCCTATCTATCATAAACAATGCGTGCGGATTGTCCTTTACGAGCTTAAGCTGCCCGAGCAGCGTTCCTGCATTGTCCTCTTCTTCGACTTGTTCGGCAACGAACCACTGTAGAAATATTTCGGCTGCGTTGTCTCGCTCGTCGCGAGCAGCGAACATCAGATCGTTAATCAAGCCTGTCACTTTTTGCTCGTGTGAGAGCGTCGCTTCGAAAATATCCAGCGCACTTTTCCAATCAGCCGGCGGTGCGTCGATCTGGGCGAGTTTTACTTTTCCGCCGCGTTCGTTTATATAGTTGTAAAATTTCGACGCATGAAACTGTTCTTCCTGCACCTGTACCTTCATCCAGTTTGCAAAACCGGGCAGATTCGTATCTTCAAAATATGCCGCCATCGAAAGATACAGGTATGCCGAATAAAGTTCTGCATTGAACTGATCGTTTAGCGATTTGTTCATCTTTTCACTAAGCATTATGTTATCCTTTCCACAGCCCGTGCAGCGTGCAGTGCTCTCTGGCTGTTACGTCTTTTGAGTCAACTATGAATGTTGCTTCCGGCGACATAGACGGGCTTAGATATTCGCGATAAACTTTTCCGTCGGCGATAAGTTCGATCCATTCGATGTAGTGTTCCGTCTCCATCGGATGGGTCACCGAGCCTACTTTTACCAGGAAACCTCCGTCGATCTTTTCGATGACGGGTACGTGCTTTTCCATTCCCTGATCTTCGGTTTTTTCGATGAGTTTTTTCATCGGCTCTCCACAGCAGACTAACTCTCCGTCTCCGCCGTGCAGGACCTCGACGATGTTTCCGCATAGATTACATTTGTAAATTTCCATTTTCGCTGCCATTGTATTCCCCTTTCAATGATCTCATATTATTTACACTTTAAAACTACGCGTTGATGCGTGGCACAATCTTTTTTGTACAACAACCTAACGGCTTTCACCGCGAACGAAATAAACACCGTTGGTGTTACATTATTCCAAGTTCTTTGTGTTTTGCCGCTATTTTATCTGCCAGTTCTTCCAGCAGTTCGATGTCCGGTTGTTTCGGTTTGCCTTTTATGACGACCGGTTCGATTATTTCTGCCCTTAAGTTGCCCAGCATTGACGAGAGCTGGTCCACCATTTTGCCTGCCCATCCGTAGGAACCGATGACCGAGATGAATTTTGTTTTTGGACGCAGAGCGTTGGCGAGGATCGCTGCGTATGCCGCCGCCGGGTGAGGTCCGGTAAGAACTGTCGGCGAGCCTATGACTATCGTAGCGGCGTCTACCAGCGATAATGCGAGCTTGCCAATGTCGGTTTCGGTAAGGTTGAATTCTTTTACGGTGATACCGCGATCGATCAGTGCATCGGTGAAGTATTCGACCATCAGCCCCGTGCTTTCATGCATCGAGACGTACGGTATCACGACCTCGTTCTTTACGTTGTCGCTTACCCAGTCCTTGTATGCGTCGATTATAAACTCCGGCCTGTCATACACAGGGCCGTGGCTCGGGGCGATGATGTCTATCTCAAGGCCGGCGATCTTTTCAAGGTTTTTCTTGATCGGGTTGCGGAAGGGCATCATGATCTCGGCGTAATATCTCTTAGCAGCCTCGTAGACCTGCGGCTCATCCTTAACGAAAAGATCGCTTGTCGCCAGGTGCGAGCCGAAAAAGTCGCAAGAGAACAAAATATTATCTTCCTGTAAATACGAGCTCATTGTTTCGGGCCAGTGTACCCACGGCGTGTATACGAACTTCAGCGTCTTATCGCCCAGGCTTAGTGTTTCGCCGTCTTCTACTGTTATAAATTGCTCCTCTTCGACGTCGAGTAAATCGATCAGCATCTGTTTGCATTTCGGGTTGGTCACTACTTTTGCATCCGGGTAAAGCGTCAGCATATCCGGTATGCTTCCGGAGTGATCCTGCTCGGCGTGAAGCGCGATGATATAGTCGAGCTTGCTAACGCCCATGCGAACGAGCTTTGCGATCAGGATGTCCGTTTTGGTCGGATCGACCGTATCGATCAGGGCGGTCTTTTCGCTGCCCTTTATAATGTAACAGTTATAGCTGGTTCCGTCGGGCAGCGGGATAAGCTCGTCGAACATACGCCTGTCCCAATCGATCGCTCCTGCGAAGATCACATTGTCTCTTATTAATTGCATTGCAGCTTAGTCCTTAAGTTGAATAATAAATTAATAGTTTGTCGCTTCGATCTCAAAGTGCTTCTGTTCGTGCAGGCATGCGGGGCATTTCTTAGGGGCGGTAAGCCCTTCGTGGACGTATCCGCAGTTCCTGCATACCCATCGTACTTCCTGGTCACGCTTAAAGACCCTGCCCTGCTTTATGTTCTTTGCCAGCGCGACGTATCTGTCTTCGTGCCTTTTTTCCGCGGCGCCAATGCTCCTGAATGCTGCGGCTATCTCGTCAAAACCTTCCTCGTCGGCTACCTTTGCGAATCCGGGATACATCTCCGTTGTTTCGTAGTGTTCGCCGGCCGCCGCTGCAAGGAGGTTTTCGTGTGTAGTGCCGATGATCCCCGAAGGATAGCTTGCCTGTATCTCGGCCTCTCCGCCTTCTAAGAATTTGAATTCTCGTTTGGCGTGTTCCTTTTCCTGGTTGGCAGTTTCTTCAAATATAGCGGCGATCTGCACGTAACCTTCTTTTTTTGCCGTGCTGGCGTAATAGCTGTAACGGTTGCGCGCCTGTGATTCCCCGGCGAAGGCCGCCAATAGATTTTTTTCTGTTTTGCTTCCTTTAAGCTCCATGTTTGGCCCCTTAATTTTCTTTATTGCATATATCGAAAGCATAATACTCGTGCTTTTTCGTAAGCATGTTTTACACTTAACAAGCCAACGGACCACGATCTTATCACCCTAAAGGGTGCATTTGTCACAAAAACCTTCGAGATAAACGCTTTTACGAAGGATTTTATAATTTTTACAAATATCTTTCGGTATTTTAATATCATCGAAATCCTTGTGATGAAAATCTATCACGCTTTTGCATTTAAGACACTTAAAATGTTGGTGAGGGCTAAGGTTGCCGTCAAATCTTTTGGCGTCCCCGGACCCTTCGACGGTAAAAGCGGCACCGATCTCGCTTAGTGTAAGCAGCGTTCTGTTTACGGTGTCCAGCGATATCTCCCCAAGGTCGGCGCGTACTTTACGGAAGATCATATCAGCCGAAGGGTGTTCTTTCGATTCGATAAGAGCCTTGTAAACCGCTCTTCTTTGCGGCGTAACTTTAAGCCCTGCGTTACGGCAGATCTCTTCAAAATCCAACATTTTTTGTTCGTTGCCGCTTGCCATCTTCTACCTTCATTTTGTTAATGAAAATCGGTGTTCTCGATCCGCTTTTCCCAACCGATGATTCTATATCTTATTTTCATAAACAAGTAGCAAAAAACAGCAACTTTTTAGTCTTTTTTGAAATTAAGTTCAAAGCGTAGTAATAGGTTTTTAAAAAAGGCCGTCCTCCTCCAGACGGCCTGGTGTTTTTTTAAACGGCGAAATTCAAACCGTTTACGACTTTTTCTCGGTGTTGGCGGTGGAATATATCTTGCCGACAACAATTAACTGCAAATCGTAACTACTACTATATAGGAGCCAATCCTATTTAGCAAGAACTTTTTTATTTTTTTTTGAAAAAATATGATTTTTGCGTAAAAACAGGCCCCAATCCCGCCAAGGTGCCGTAAAATGATATTGAGTCATGGCTGATTCAGGCGTCCCGTCAGCGATCACGCCGAGACATTGTTAATCAGCCGTTTTTTTAATATTTTGCAATAAACCATAAACCAGTGTCGTCTGTGA
>JAGLHQ010000369.1 GCA_023143375.1 Planctomycetota bacterium | reverse complement strand
ATATTGGTTAAGGGTGCCGATTTTCTGGTCGACGGTGCCGTCGGTATCGCGCAGATGTTCGGTATAAGCCCGCTTATCATCGGTCTTACGATCGTTGCGATGGGAACATCCGCTCCGGAAGTCGCAGCCAGTATCACAGCCGCTGCCAAGGGTTTCGGCGACACAGCCATCGGTAATGTTTACGGTTCCAATATTGCAAATCTTGCGCTTATCGGCGGGATATGTGCGATGATAAGCCCGATCAGGGTTCGGGCAGGTATGTTACGGAAAGAGCTTCCGGTGATGCTTGTTTCAGCACTGCTGCTGCTGCCTGCTCTTGCTGTGGATTCGTATTTGAGCAGGAACGAAAGCTTTATGCTGCTGGCATTGTTCGGAGGACTTGTTGCGTATACGGTTTATATTGGCCTGCAGCAGGCAAAGGTTTCCCCCGCGGAATCCGAACACGCCGAAGAACATTTAAGCAAGAAACAAGCATCTTTGACGACAAATATCATTTATGTTGTCATCGGTTTAGCTGCCCTTGCTTTCGGTGCGGACCTTGCGATCCGCGGTGCGGTTGTTCTGGGTAAAGCATTAGGGCTTAGCGAAGCGGTGATAGGGCTGACGATAATGGCGATAGGAACGTCGCTTCCGGAGCTTGTAACCTGTGTCACAGCGGCACGAAAAGGTCACGATGACTTATCTATCGGCAACCTTGTCGGGTCGAACGTTTTTAATACGCTGCTTGTCGTAGGTGCCGCAGGTGCGATCAACCCGTTCCAGGTAAGCGCTCGTTTAGTCGGTACGGATTACTGGATAATGATCGCGGTAAGCGTGCTGTTTATTGCGATGGCGTTTTTCAAAAAAGCCATAACGCGAACCAGTGGCGTCATTCTGACGTCGGTGTATGTGATCTATATGATCTATCTGTTTACGATGAACCGCGGGGGCTAACTGCCTTTAAAACATCAGGCAATCTGCAAAGACCTCATGAAAATTGGGACGGCTTGCAAGCTCAACAAATTCGATCTTCTCGGAAAGTGTTTTCGCTTTTTTTCTGGCTTCTGTGCTGAGCAGAACCATCTCTGCGCCGATGGATGCGGCGTTTCCGATAAAGTGGATTTTTTCAATATCAACATCCGGCAGCAATCCGATACGCTTGGCGCTGTCGCGTTGTATGTAATTGCCGAAGGCCCCTGCCAATAGAACCTGCTCGATACCGCTGTCTTTGATGTTCAATTCTTCCTGCAAAAGTTTAATGCCGGCTCTTATAGCCGCTTTTGCAAGCTGTGTTTCGCGAATATCCTTTTGCGTAAGTATAACCGGTTCGTTTACGTTGCTCTTATTACGAGCAAGAACAAACGCAGGCTGACCGTTTTTTTCGATCAGCCTTGAAGCAATTTCGCCCGGTACACTGCTTGGTGCCGAACCCGGCCCGGCGAGCTTTCCGGTTGCATCTAGTAATCCGGCATCGAGCAACACCGCGACAGCATCGATCAGTCCGCTTCCGCAAATTGTTCTGGCAGGAGCGGCGCCGACGATGTCAAGGTCGATGTCGTCTTCTTTTAGGACCACTCGTTCGATGGCACCTTCAACCGCTCTGGAGCCCTGAGATATTCTTGCACCTTCCAGGGCCGGACCCGCAGCGCAACTGGCGGCGTAAAGCTTGTCCCTGTTGCCGAGGACGATCTCGCCATTGGTTCCTATATCAACCATCAGCGTCATTTTTTCGAGATCATCCATACCAACAGCAACGGCAACGGCGGTGGTATCCGAACCTATAAAACCTGCGATGTTTTCTATGGTGTGCAGCATTCCGTCGTGGTTTATCTCAAGGCCAACCTGCTCGGCTGATATGTCGTGCGCCTCAACAGAATGTGCCCTGTACGGCATCTGCCCTAACTGTTTAACGGGGAACTTTAAAAATATATGGCTCATCGTGGTGTTGCCTGCAACGGTTACTTCGTGGATCGCCGAGCTTTCGATGTCGGCTTTTTCACACAGTTGTCTGATAAGATCGTTGAGGCAATCGACGATAGCTTTGTTAAGCTTTTCGAGCCCGCCGTCTGTCTGTCCAAAAGCGATCCGCCCTATCACGTCATCGCCGTATTTGATCTGAGGGTTTGACATTGCCGCAGTAGCTATGCACTTGCCGTTATACATGTCGATAAGTTTGGCGACAACCGTCGATGTTCCGACGTCAGCAGCTATGCCAAAAACACTGTTCGGAGTTTGCAGCAGGTCCGGGTTTGTTTCGGCGACACTGGGTGCTATCGCTATCTGTCTGTCGATACCCTGCTGGAGAATCCTCTGCTCGAAGAGACGTGAGTTTTTTTCCACGATCACGACAATATCCCTGTCGACAAAATAGTCGCAGGCCTTGACCTTTTG
>JAGLHQ010000368.1 GCA_023143375.1 Planctomycetota bacterium | reverse complement strand
ACAGCATCTAATATAATTCCTGCATGCCCGGCCGCTTCGAGGATCGTAGCGCCTTTGTGTATGGATATGCTTATGCTATCGGGCTGAAATGTTATCGTATAGTGTTCCATCACGTACGATCAACTTACCCCACTAACAATTAATATGTCACAGCCCATTAGCTGATCTTATTACGTACTTTCCAGCGTGCACGTCTTTTCTTGCTCCCTATTTTACGCCTGCGTCTTGGCTTACCCATTAAAATCTCCAATAATCACATACCGTCTTGACAAATTACCTTAATTCTGCATTATATGTTATTTATATCGGAAAGCAAGTAAACGTTATGTAATTTTCCTAAAAAAAGGACAACGCAATGATACAATGCAAAGATTGTGAGTTTTGCGAAATATCGGAAAAAAACGAAAAAACCTTCAAATGCGACCCTTTCTCCAATATAAAAGAACCCGAATGCGTCTCAAAATGGCAGCTTTTGCGGCTTAATATGCTGTGTGCGCAATATTCCAGTATGCTCGGCTGGTACCAGAAAATGAGCCCGATGCAGAGTAAAATTTTCAAATATATACAGCGGGAGATCGACGACATCGACGAATCTGACAAATGGAAGACCGACGATCAGGATGACGATCCCAGTGCTAATAATGGCGATTATTTTACGCAATAGCCGTTTTTAGACGAAAAAGTCATTATTGTGTACATTTAAGTATGAGATCGGGTGTTTGAAGCGATTTTTGTCCCCAATTTGTTTTTTTTGCAATAAAAAAAATATTTACCACGTCTAAACCTGTGAAACAGGATGGATATGAGCGAAACTGAAAAGTTAAATGAAATAATATCCGGCTGTAAGCAAGGCAACAATGAGGCTTTTTCAAAACTTATAGACCTCTATTCGGATCGTTGTTACGGCTACTTTTACCGGCTGACCGGCGACGCCAATATAGCCAACGATCTGCTTAGCGATTTATTTTTGAGACTTGTCGAAAGAATAAGCTCTTTTAAAGGAAGCTCTTTTAATAATTGGATATTTACGGTTGCGTCGAATATTTTTCGAGACTATCTGAGGCAGAAGTATCGCAGACAAAAACTTATCAATGGTAAAATTGAAGAGTTACAGCACAAAACAACTGCCCGGCAACCGGATAACAAACTTGCAGACAAGTTGCAGGAAAATATCGCAAGGCTTGACGCCGATAGTGCCGAGCTAATAATGCTGCGATATTATGGGCAGCTTAGTTTTAAGGAACTTGCCGAGGTGCGAAAGGTGCCCGTAGGAACGGTCCTTTCAAAAGTACACAGGTCAATTAAAAGGCTTAAAGAATTGATGGGCAATGAAAATGAGTAACGAAAATGAAAATTTAGACGAACTATTTTCGAACTTTTACGCCGAGCAGGAAGCAGACGAATTCAAAAACGATCTGAACTCGTTTGACAAAATGCTCGGCAGGTGTTCTACGTCCGGACCTTTGGCTGAAACAATTGACAGTATCAAAGACACTGTCGCCTTTAAGCTGTCATCACGTAGGCACAACAAGTATGCAGTTCTGCGGCCGGCCGCTGTTGCTGCTATTGTATTGCTTATCGCATTTGCAGGGTTGAAAATGAACAGCCGCCAAGATAGTACGACAGAGATTGCAAAATCAGATGTAACATACACCTTATTTGATGAAGGCGAGACATCACAATTAGCTTCACTAACAGAACAGATCGAACAGATCGAGGACGCCCTGCTATCGGTACGGCTGGACGAATATGATACATACACGGACGATAGTTATTTAGAATTGGAAATGGAACTAAGCGAAATTAATGGAAATTTTTGGAAAGGGTAACAAAATGAAACAGAACAAAACGATCTTGCAGGTAGCGATCATTCTAACCGTTGTATTGATAGGTGCCGGAAGCGTTCTGGCTGAGCCAAAGAAAAAAGGTAAAAAACAAGCGCTGACAAAACAGCAAATCAAAAACACCCTCGATCAAATAGAAAAATATAAACCGGAACTGGCTGAACAACTGCGGGATATTCGAAAGGATGACCCAAAGCTTTTCCGGGAAAAAATCACCTATATGCACAATCAATGGAGCAACAGAAAGCAAGTTGCCCAAAAGAAAAATAAAAAAATGATGCAGAGTGGCAAAGGGCAAAAAGCATTCGGTAATAAGGGCAAAGGTCCTAAACAGTATGATGCCGGAATGATGGATCGTCGCGATGGTAAACGTGGTATGGAAAAACGTGAAATGGATGCCAGGTCCGGGATGAAACGCCAAAGTCGCGACCAACGCGACATGGGTAAGCGTAAAGGCCGGAGACAAAGAGGCATGGGCCGTGGAATGAGCAACAGAGGCCAGAGACAAGGCGAACGCGGCATGATGCAAGATCGCGGACGACAGGGTCGGGGGCAAAGAATGGGTGATGATAGACGCCAAAGCCGGCGACAACGCGGCGAAAGAAGAGGCCACCTTTGCCAACGCTATGGTGCAGATTCCAGACGCGAGATGATGGGACAACGACGCGGACAATGCGGTATAGGACACGGTATGGGACGCGGTATGGGTGACAGAGGTCCAAGACGACCCCGTGATCGGCAATGGTAATTTCTATAGATGAAAGGGCATGGAAATGTCAAACACACTTGGAAAAAAATTATTTTGCCTGTTAGCAATAATTATTGTCTCTGTTCTTTCGATGCCGGCAAACGTGTTTGCTGCCGATAACGACCGAGCACCGGATCAGCGACGCCCGCGGCAGCAAAAAGGTGATATGCGTCAAAGAACCGATGAGTCGATCGAAAGGATCGCCCGGGACGATCCTGAAAAAGCCGACCAGCTTCGCAAACTCCGCGACGAAAACCCTGAAAAATTCAGGGAACAGATGCGCCAACACATCCAGAAAATGTCCGGGAAAATGCGTCCGGAACAAGACCGACGCGGACAATCCAGAGGTCAGGAACGTGTTGAAGGTGAGCGCGGACGTAGCAAGGGACGCGGAGGACAATGGAAAGAACGCGTCCAGAAACAGCACGATGAATTCGTCGAATGGCTCGG
>JAGLHQ010000367.1 GCA_023143375.1 Planctomycetota bacterium | reverse complement strand
TATATCGCCATAACAAGACGACCACCACCCATATCAAAAAAGCGGCGGCAGCACAAATTGTGTAGTAAGGCCAAAGGCCGAGCGCTACTCCGAAGCTTGTCGCGACGCCTTTGCCGCCTTTGAACCTGATGTATATGGGGAAGATGTGGCCTAATACCGCCGCTGAGCCGACGGCAAGCCATAAGAAAAGTTCGATGGTGGTTGGCGCAGAGTCAATAAGTTTGGCAGCGGCAAGCATAGGAGCCAGGCCTTTTGCTGCGTCGAGTGCAAAGCAAAAGCAGGCCCACTTTTTGCCGAGTGCCCGCGCAAGATTGGTTGCGCCGATATTGCCCGAACCGATGCTGCGAAGGTCCCTGCCGTGGGCTTTGGCGATAATCAGTCCAAAAGGGATTGAGCCGAGTAGATAGGCGATGGCAATTAAAATCCCAAAGTTCACTGCTGACTCCTTTTTTCGATTATCGATTCATACAGGGCTTCGGTCAGTTTTGCGGTTCGTTTGATAGAAATTTTTTCCCTGAGGTTGTCCGCAGCTATCGCCTGCGATGTTTTTTGGATGTTGTCGGGATTGGTGAAGTGGGCTATGGCCGCTGCCAGCTGTGGGATGTCACGGGGGCAAGCGATGACTTTACCGTGGGTGCTATCGCTGAATAAATCCGTTGCGCCATTGAATTTGGTGGTTATGACGGGCTTGTCCGCCGCCAGGGCCTCGAGAGTGAACCTGCTGGAGGGGTCGTAGAAAGTGGGGGTAACAGCGACATCGGTTATCGAAAGTGCGTTTTGGATGTGGCGGACCTTTCCCAAAAAGACGATTCTTGTGTCAACTTTGAGTTTTCTGGCGAGATGTCGGTATGTACGTGACCTGTCACGACCTGCAACTACCAGATATGCCTTGGAGGCCTGGTAGCGGTCGGCTGCCAGGTGCATTGCTTTGATTAGAGCAGCCAGACCTTTTAATCTGAAGTTGTTTGCCGCGAAGAGGAAAAAGACGGGGTTATCCGTTTCTTTGAGGCTCAGCTTGGCCAGTATCTGTGCGCGGAGTTTGCCGGCAACGGCGGTGTCGATTCGCTCATCAACTTTTACACCGTTTGGTATCACGACTATTCGGCTGTCATCGAGGTTGTAGCGCTGTCTAAACTGGTCGGCAACGTATTTTGACAATGCTGCGATTACGGGCCCATTGGGATTGTTACACAGTTTTTTCTCTGCGTGCAAGAGCGTGGCTCTGCGAAAGTTTGCGAAAGCCGTGGTTTTTTTGCAGCTTTGGATAAATCTGTTCTGGTAGCTGGAGGCGTTGCGGAGAATTGCTTCTGCGAAAGAACCGCCGCGGGGCTGATAAACGTCGGCAAAGTCGAATGGTAAGACGCTGTGAACGATGTCATAACGATTTTCAGCGAGGTGCTTTTTTATCGCCTTGGCGAAAGTGAAGTGCCAGGTTCTCTTGCCGGCTTTGGTCCGGCAGAGGATGTGGATATTCTTAGCTTTTGTTTGGCCTTTCGCGGCGAGGACATCCACTTTCAAGCCACGTGCCGACAGCGCCGATGCCAGTTCGAAGACGGAACGCTCAGCGCCACCGAGTGTGATATCGGCTCGCTCAATTATGATAGCGATTTTCCTTTTCATCGCGGATAAAACCTAATCCGGTCAGAGACTGCTCTACTTACCATTGACTATTTTGGCTGATATTAATCTGGTTTTGTTCTTTTGTTGCAAACGGAGCGGGTCTGCCGTGTTTTACATTGTGCCGTGTCATTTGTCGTGTTTTGTTTATTACTTTGCGGATAAATACTTTATCTTTCCTGGTAAGTTTAGACTGACCGGTATATTCGAGATAAAATCGCAGTCTGTCCGTCCTTGAGAAATATTGTCCCGGGGCTAAGTAGTGTAACTGAGCGATGTCTTTTACGCGGAACCGCTCAGTAAGGACGAGCGGTTTGAAGACTCGCGCCAAGTCGATGAGATAGAATTGACCGTTGTCGCCGTGAAATATATGCGACAGGTAAAGGTCACGATGGCGCAGGTCAGTTTCGTGAAACTTTCTTATAAATGCGGCTAATTGGGCGATGAAATTTCGGCGGAGCTTGAGATTCTCAGTGTCAGGGGGGCTGCTGAAGCAAGGTGGGAGTTTGCATTCCAGTGATTCGGCGTTTGGGATTTTTTCAGTGATATAAAAACTTCTTTTTTCAAATAATATACCGCCTTGTCGGCCGTAACAAATAGTTTTTGGTGTGTTTATGCCCGCAGCGGTGAGTTTCTGCGCTGCATCGACCTCGGAGAAGCCATAGCTTATCCGACAGTGATGGCACCACCAGTTTCTCAATTGCAACAGAAGCGGGGGATTATCGTAGCGTTTGAGAAATAATGTTGTTGGCGGTGATTTTAACTCGAACTGCAGTCGGCTTCTAAATGCAGCGAGATTTCTTTTAGCAAGATTATAGCCGGCATCAAAAGCAAAGGCAGCGTCGATGGAAGTCAGGCCTAATTCACGCAATGGCCGTACGAAATCTGC
>JAGLHQ010000366.1 GCA_023143375.1 Planctomycetota bacterium | reverse complement strand
TAAACGGAGGAACACTTGACGCGAGTGACGCGTCCTGTGACCTTGACATAGGCGGTAACGTCACAGTATCCGCGGGAACCTTCTCAACTCCGGCTGCCCTTGATGACACATCCTTTACAGCAGGGGGTAACTGGGAAATATCGGGAACAGGCATATTTACACATAATTCAGGAAGAGTGCTCTTTGACGCCTCTTCCACAGGAAAAACCATTACAACCTCATCAAGCGGAGCGGATGACTTCTATGATGTTAAGTTTAACAATGCCTCAGGTGAATGGACACTGCAGGATGATTTAACTGTAAACAATGATTTTTATCTTACGCTCGGCACCTTAGATATGAATGATAATAATCTTACCGTTACAGGTGACTATACTCAAAGCGGAGGAACTTATACATGCGGAACAGGAACTCTTAGAGTAGACACTAACTTCACTAAATCAGGGGGCACATTTAACGAAGACACGGGAACATTAACATTCGGAGGGACAACTGACGGAACAGTAGACGTCGACTCGACAGAGACCTTCTACAACGTAACAGTAAATAAAACGACAGATGTATCCGATACTCTTACCATAACATCAGGAGATACAATAGTAGTTACAGAAACACTCAATCTTACTGACGGAGAAGTTGACACAGGAACCATAGACTCAGAAGGCAATGTAACAGTAGGCGCTTCTTTTAACCAGGGCGATGCCAACATGGAATTCTCGGGAACAAGCGCTCAGACAATAACATTAACAAGCGATAACTTCCCAACAGGAACCCTTACAGTAAACAAAGCATCAAACACAGCCGCTACTTCAGGAACCCTCACATTAACAGGAGTCTTAACAATACAGGAAGGAACACTCTCTCTCGGAGGCAATACTAACTTTAACGGAGGCATAACAGTTGAAAACGGAGGAACGCTCTCCTGCTCCACGGGAGGCACAACAATAACAATAGATGACGCTGATACAGTAACAGTAAACTCCGGAGGAAACTTTAACTTACAAGGAGAAGACAGTAATCTTATAGTCCTACAATCCGATACAATAGCCCCCTGGAGCTTAGTAATGAACGGATTGTATGACATGGACTACATAAACGTAAGTTATTCAGACGCCTCAGGCGGAAGGACAATGTACGGAGCAACATCAACAGACGGAGGAAACAACACAAACTGGGTATTCGCGGGTGCTACTATCACCTGGGATGGTTCAGCATCATCTGACTGGGATACAGCGGCTAACTGGGATTTAAACAGAGAGCCTGTTGAAGGAGACGGTGTTATAATCCCCTCAAGCGGAGTAACCAATGAACCAACGCTGAGTACCGCCGATATCATAGGCTCTCTTACCTTAGCCACAGGAAGAAC
>JAGLHQ010000365.1 GCA_023143375.1 Planctomycetota bacterium | reverse complement strand
ATTGATGGAACGATACTTAGTTTAGTTGTAGTCGTTGGCGGAATTTTTGACAGGATGACAGGATAAAAATACAGATAATAAAAATTCATGTTAATCCAAAAGAAATATCGTAACTTGCGTAAGGTAATAAATGCTGCATAGCGAACTGGCAGAAAAGATCATTGCCTGTGCCTATGCGGTTTATAATAAAATGGGATACGGTTTCCTGGAGTCAGTTTACGAAAGATGTATGTTAATAGAGTTGGCGAAGATTGGCTTAAATAAGGTAGAAGTGAAAGAATTATAGTCATCCTGTTATCCTGTCAAAAAAGAGAGCCTAGAATGATTAACAGGAAAAAACGGTGAACGGTTACGTTTAGATTTGTTGAAGGATCAATGGATAAAAAAAGAAAGTTTAGGATATGGCTGACCGCATTCGGTTCGGTTCTTTTGGTGTTTCTTGGTTATAATTTTTTGATAGAGACTCCGGATATACGTATCGACGGTTACGGTGAATCAGGTGACGATATAGTTGTTCCCCGATTTGAAGATCAGGAAGGTGATACACGGGTCGGTTCGGTCGATACTGCAAGGTTCAGGATCCTTGACGAGAAGACCAAGGAGCTGCGTAGGGTGTACGGTTTTGAGAAGCTTCTGAACCCGGGACAGACTGAGGGGCAGTGGCAGATGCTCAAGCCGTATATGTATATCTATGACGATAAATTTAACTGCGAGATAGTCGCTGAGATGGGTAACATCGAGGTGGAAAGGGTCGCCGGTAAGCCTAGCCCGACCAATGCGAAGCTTTATGACAATGTTGTCATTCGTATTATCCCCAAGAAGCCGGGCCAATCAGCAAGTACGATCCATCTTGACACTCTCGCTTATAACAGCGCACGTTCGGAGTTTTCCACGGAAGGGCCGGTCAAGGTTATCTCGCAGGATGGTGTTCTGGAAGGTAAGGGTATGCTGCTGATATACAACAACGAGCTTTCCCGCGTCGAATTTCTCAGGATCGTCGAACTGGATTATATTCGCCTTACCGATGCGAGCAAGCTGAACCCTGAAGGCGAAACCGATGTCGGCAAGCTGAAAACTGAAGTCGAAGAGAACGCAGTTGCCAAAAGCGAAATTACGGAACCTTCTGTTAACCCGGTTGCTGCTAATGCACCTTCCGATTCTCCGTCTGAACAAACACCTTCTGCTAAAGTTTCCGAAACAACCGATGATGAGAAAACACTGCCGAGCAAATTCTACAAGTGTAATTTGATCAAGGATGTTGCGATCCGGTATGGCACTGAATTGTTAGTTACCAGCCAGGAAGAGATCGTGATAAACAATATTTTACCGTCGGACAAGTCTAGGAAAAGCGGGACAGGTGAATCCTCTGCTGCGATGGAACCGGCTGAGCCGGGCACTATCGCAACTTCTGTTGTCAAACCGGTTGCTGTTGAGCAAGATGCTGCTGTCGATCTTTCATTGGAAAATGAAGCAGCAGTTGCCGAAGGGTCTGGATCAGAAACCAAGGCCGGGGTTGAGGTTTTAGTTAAATGCGGCGGCGGGCTTGTGTTTAGGCCGATGGACTCTTTTATTACGCCAGAGCGATCTGACAACCTGTTTGCCGGCGGTACATTCGGCGATAATCTGCGTGATATACTGGACAAGTACGAAGATGTCGATTGGGGGATCGATAACATCAAAAATCCTCCTGCATTGTTCGGTGCCAAGATAGTCGAGTATAATATGCAAACTGGCGGTGCCGTTGCCAATGCGCCAGTGGAACTTACGCTTTACTCGGATCCCAATAGATCGTCAGATGACAACGAACTGATCCCTTCGGTTATCACGGCAAGCGAGAAAACGGAATTTTTTGCCGATGCCGATCGCCGGATAAATAAAATAGTTTTTAGCGGCGACGTTGTCGGTTCACAGGAAGTTTTGACTCCGTTGTATATGCAGACAAGCAGTTTCTACGGTCAGAAGCTGATCGTCGATCTTGAGAGCAACGGCGGTTCCGACATCCGGCATGTGAGCGTTGACGAGGGTAAAGTTAAACTGGAGATGCAGCGTTTTGCCGGTGGTAAGGTCATCAACCATGTTCGGCTAAAGTGTAAGCGTATAGATTATGACATGATCAATGAGATAATAACTTCGGTAGGTCCCGGTAAGATCGAGATCAATAACGAAAATGCTCCGTACGTCAAGGAAGTTACGGACAGCCTGAAAGATAAGAGCGGCAAGAAAAAAGTGGGCGGTAATCTGAATCTTAAGAAACCCTGCTTTGCTTTTGTCGACGGGTTTGACAGGCTTAAGTGGATGCCTCTGGAGAATCGCATAACTGCCGACGGTAAGGACAAGTCGGTGTATATGGCTTACCTTCCGATAGTTGACGGCAAATTGGGGCGAAAAGTGGAGTCTTCGGTGACTCATATGCGGGCCGATTTTGTCGAAACGGTTAGCGGTCGCAGCGAACTTGCTTTGCTTAATGCGTGGGGCGGAGTTTATTACAAGGAGCAGGCCGGTAACGAGTTTTCCGGTGACGAGCTGGTATATGATGCCGGTGAGTCGATGATGGTTATCACCGGTACCGAGGGTCGGGATTGCCTTGCGAACGGGTCATTGGTTCCGCGGATCGAATATAATCTTCAAAGCCTAAAGATAAGGACAAAACTATCACCAAGTCCGGGCGTTATATCTGTGCCTAAGAGGAAAACGAAATAGGCCGGTTTTACAAAGATCATAAAAAAAGCCCGTTGCTTTTTAAGGCTCCGGGCTTTCGTTTTTTGTTTTGATCTTACTGTTCTTCTTTTGCCTTTGCATGCTGTGCCACTACCTGCTGCTGCACATTTGGCGGAACCGGCTCATAGTGGCTAAGCTCCATTGAATAGCTTCCCTGTCCGCCGGTAACACTTTTTAGCTGGCTATTGTATTGGGTTACTTCTACAAGCGGAACCTGTGCCTTGATAACCATCATGCCTCCTGCGAGCATGTCCTGTCCCGATACTCTTCCTCGTTTTGAAGCGAGGTCTCCGGCGATGTCCCCCATGTTCTCAGCTGGGATGGTGATCTCGATGTTTACGATAGGCTCAAGCAGCGAAGGTTTGGCCTTTAAGACGGCATCTTTGAACGCTCCTTTTCCAGCGGCTCTAAAGGCGACTTCTTTCGAGTCAACGGCGTGGTACTTTCCGTCGTAGATGGAAACCTTAATGTCCTGCA
>JAGLHQ010000364.1 GCA_023143375.1 Planctomycetota bacterium | reverse complement strand
ACCGAAGGTTCGCCTGAGTTTCAACCCGCCCGTGGCAGGGCAAAGTAAATCGAGGCCCTATCCCCTATTCTTCCCTATTTTCCCTTCTCGGTACAGGGTTTCTACTGCCTGTGACTTTGCGATTCTCGCCATAAATATTTAAATATTTCCCGAAAATAAATTCCTTGCACTTGCCCCACCTGCACCACATAATAAATCCCTGCCCGCCTGTCGGCGAGGCAGGAAGGAAAAACTAAACCCTATACTCTAAACACTAAATTTAGGAGATACAAAAATGAACTCGGATCAGGACCAACAAAAAAATCTAATTGACACTACCGATTGTCTCGAAGCTGTCGGAGTCTTTAGGGGATGGAAAAACTTTCTGTTTATAATCACGCTTTGCTTTCTTATCTTGCTGCAGGCGTCATTTTGGCTTGTAAACACCGGCTACGTCAAAGCCGACACAGAGACCGAGCCGCCGCCTGCCGCTCTCGAAGAGCCGCAGCAAACTAAAGAAGCTGCAAGTGAACCCGCCGTCCAGACAGAAAAAATCCAGCAGGCTGCAAAGCAGGCCACCGCCGAGCCGGATCAGCCGGCCACGGCCGAGGCAAAACTGAAAAAAATCCTCACACTCTCCAGCATAAAAATCCAGCACTTAACCCAGCTTATCCGGGTCGCAGACTGGGCGCTCATTCTGACCACCGCTCTCTACTGTCTGACGCTGCTGTTTGCATTGAAAATCTCAATGTTCGGCAGGCTCGGCGGAATAAACCATATCTCTCGGGCGTTTTTCCTCTCGCTTATCTTTGCCGTCCTGATTTTACCCTGGCAGAAGTTCTTTGGCGGCGTCATCGTAGGAGCTATGTACACCCCTGCTGAGCTATTGGATGCCTGTGCCGCCGCTGAGACACGAGGATTCTACGGCAACATCTTTTACTATCTGCGATTTACCGGCTATTGGATTATCGTGCTATTGGTGCTCATGGCCGCCCAGTGCCGCAGCACCCGCTGGACAAAGGCCATTCTCCGTCGACTCGAAGTGGTATAGAAAAAGCTGAGTTACTGCGTGAGATTTAGAATCAACTCACGCCGCTCAGGATATTGTTTCAAAAGCTCTTGCCGCTGCGCCGTCTCGAAGTCCGCAGTTTCAAAACCCGGCGCAACGGTTGTCCCCATCAGGGCGAACCTGCCGCCTTTATTTAAGAAACACCCTTGCCAACTGCCGCGAGGCACCACCGTCTGTACCTGCTGACCTTTAGTTATATCCGGCCCTAAAGTTATAACCTCGCTCGAACCATCACCGTGAAGCTCAAGCATCGTCACGCAGTCGCCTAAGTAAAAATGAAACACCTCATCACTGTTTACTCGATGCAGTCTCGAAAATGCATCCGGCGTAACCAGATAAAGAATCGCCGTGCCTAAACTTCGCTCCCCGTTATATCTTGCCGGAAGCCCGGCCTTTGCGATTCTTTCATCCGACCGGTATGTTTCGACATAATACCCACCCTCTTTCCGCAGCGGTTTCATCTTGAACAATTCAATGATTTGCTCAGCGGTTAGCATATACTCTTACAGCATCAGCCCGGCGAAAACTGCACGTCTTCCCGACCACAGCGATTCTACCCGCAACAGAACCCGTTTACAACCGCATCAGAAAAGGAAATTCTTAACTATGACAAACGCCGAAAGCCCGTTTCCCTCAGCTCCTGCCAAAATAAAAGACCGACAACCCACAAGGATTGCCGGTCTTTCCGCTTAAACGGTGTGTTATGAAACAGCAACTACAGCAGCCGACTATGTCCACAAAACGCCGGCTTCTCGACTATGCGAAGGCAATTGCGACACCTATATTGCCGTCTTTGAGCATATTCTGGCGATCAACTCGAACCACCTTACCGCTTTTTATCCGTGCGAAGCCGCCTTTCTCCTGTGCAAGGGCCTCTGTCCGCGGAAAATTAATCTCCACAACGTGTCCGGTCCGAAACGGTGCCGGTATGGGAACACTCACAAAAGCTCCGGCCTTACTCACATTTGCGCTGCGGCCGCTAAAGAATCGGCCCGCCTCTGACAGCCAGATACTCACAGGCCACGAAAGTGTGGTCCTTGCTTCCCTTCGCTGGTCAACCAGGGTCTCCATAGTTTAATCCCCTAACTTGAACAATTGTTCCATCAACCTTGTACAATATCGGCTATGTTAATTTAGGCGGATTAGGATGTTTAGGCAAAATAACGGCATTATCAAAAAAAATTTCGGTTCCCTGTTTGTCGTTGTCGTTTCGCTGGTTTTATCGGTCGTCCAAAGCTTTCATCTTTGAACAGCCGGGGCCGGCACCGTAGAAATCCAAAAACCCCTAAGGTGATATGATTAAGAGGCCCTAAGTAACTTGCCATAACCGCCTGCTTAGTGTATTTTGCACAAACGATGGAGACAAAAGTTGTAAAACTCGATACTGCGAATGTGGACTCGGCGAAAATCACAGCGGC
>JAGLHQ010000363.1 GCA_023143375.1 Planctomycetota bacterium | reverse complement strand
ATAGAATACAGCGACCTTGACGACGACCGGGCAAACAGGACCAACCCCGACGGCTCGCTCGTTTTTGAGTTGGGTTCGATCGCAATACACATCATCAGCCGGGCATTCGTTGAAAACCTTAACGCCGGCGGTTTTTCACTGCCAATACACAAAGCTGTAAAAAAGATCACCCACGTAGGCACCGATGGAAACCCCGTAAAGCCAACAGAACCCAACGGTGTAAAGCTAGAGACATTCGTCTTTGACGCATTACCCTTGTCCCCTGAGTCGATTATCTTCGAGACACTTCGCACAGAAGAGTTCGCCCCGGTCAAAAACGCCACCGGCGCCGATTCCCCAGAGGTTACAAGAAAGATGATGTCCGAAAGGGCGATCTCCTGGCTCGAAACAGCCGGCCTGAAAATACCCAAAAAACCCGACGGATCCCCCGACTGTGTTATAGAGATGGCCGCCAGTTTTGCACTCGATGCAGATGACGTAAAAGCAAAAGCAGACAACGTCCCACAGATAAAAACCGGCGACACCCTCTACCTCGAATAAGTCTCGGATAATACCAGTTTGCATTAAAAATTGTGTATAAATGAATACAAGTTGTCATCCCAAACTTGATTTGGGATCCATTTCTACGCTGCAACAATGGATCCGGAACTTATGCTGTTTGGATCATTTGCATTTTGGTAATTCGTGCTTGTTTCGAGTTTCGGATTTAGTGCTTAGGATTTGGGCAACGAGCCCTAACGGCTGGGTGGCAGCCTTTTCCGAAGGAAAGGGATGGACAACAATACAGTGGCACGGTCAAGTTTGCTTGGCCGTGATAGACTACCAGATACCATCAGATGTTTCAGAAAATCTAAATCAGATCGAATTAACTAAAACTGATTTCACTATTTACTAACGACTACTTCGGCGTCGGCAGTTCTTTCTGCGGGTACCGCAACTCGATGAATTTAGCCACCCCCTGCAGCGTCCCGTGTTCGGCATAGAACGCGTACAGCATTGCAAGCTTCTCTTTTTCCGAAGCCTCGACATATCGGCTTGCTTCACCGACAGATGCTCCCCAATAAACCTGTGTCCCGTCATTTGCCCTAAGAACGATATGCGGCTTTTTCGAGTGTTGTCTTCCCCCCAGGTTCGACACATCGATGCTGGATATCTCGCCCAGCAAAGGTCGTTCGATCTCCGAGATGCTGTCCATCTTGTTGATTATTTTAATTATTGCAACCGCCGACGCAACCGCATCCGAGTCCATCGCCTCGCCGGCAACCGGAACATCACCATAGCCCGTCATCTCCGGGATCGCCATTTTGCCCAGCGGCACATAGTCAAGCACCATAAGATCGTCCGCGACATAATACTTTTTGCCTTTATAATTCACCAAAGCCATCGGCTTGCGGAATCCTGCTGTGATCTTGATCGAGTTTGACGTCGTTTGCACCTTAACATCGTAAAGCCACAGCATCGACTCCAGCCCCTCAGCTACATACCCGGCAACCCCTTCTTCCAGGGCAAAGTGTTTGGATCCCGCTGCGATCTCGACGTTTTGCATAAGCTGACTGTTGAACCAGTCCGGCTTGCCTACAAGATAAAGCTGCCCATAATCGGCGATCACCGACGATGTCGCCTGCACGTGTTTGTCCAGATAATTAAACCCGATCACCACACCGCCTGCAACGCACCCCAACGCAAGTATTCCAAGGAATATCTTATAGCTAACAGCCGCACTGGTCTCCGTTGCTTTCTTACGCTTGCCCCCACTCTTGCTCTTTTTCTTACCGAAAGAGAACCAGTCAGAAGGCTTCTGTGCTTTTTTCTTTTTTCGTCGGGCCAATTATATATATCCTTAGCGAATCTAACTATCTTGTCATTCCAGCGAAAGCTGGAATCCATTCTTACAGCTAAAACTTGCTCTTGGGTGCCACGGCCAAACGTTATTTGGCTGTGCTCATCCCTGATTTTACAGTTTAATTTTTTATATTTTATCTTCCAATGCCGACTTCGCTATCTCAAGGCATAGTTGCCCGTTACTCAACCCCGCCTTATTCGCCGCCATCGGAACCAACGAATGAGACGTAAACCCAGGCAGCGTATTTATCTCAAGAAAGTACGCCGTACCCTCTTCCGACAGGATCAGATCGACTCTGCCCCAGTGCCTGCACCCAACCGCATTAAAACACTCCAACGCCAGCGTGTTTATTTTATCGACAGCATCTTTATCCTCGATCGTATCGAACAGGTACTCAGTGTCTTGGTCCGTATACTTCGCATCAAAATCATAGAACCCGCGTTTGCTGCGTATCTCGATGATCGGCAGCGTCTTGCCGTTCAATACTCCGACAGTTATCTCACGTCCTTCAACGAACTGCTCGATCATACAGCTCCCGAACTTCTCGTACGTCTCAAATGCCGTCTTCGCAGCCTCCGCGGTATTGTTAACTATCCTAACACCAAAGCTGCTCCCATGGGTAACCGGTTTTATAACCACCCTTTCACCAAGATGCATTATTTCCTTGCTGAGACTTTCAGCATCGTCTGTCAGCTTAACAGTTATATGCAGCGGAAGCGTAACTCCCGTCCGTTGAACAGCCTCCTTGCACGCAGCCTTATCGATCGCGATCTTACTCGCTGCCGAACCGGACCCGGCAAAGCACAACCCGCGATCTTCAAGTATTTTCTGAAGCTTGCCGTCCTCGCCAAACTCGCCATGCAACGCCAAAAAGAAAACATCGATAGATTCATCGTCAAGGATTCCAAGTCTGTCCGGTGCAATATCGAAACTCACTACCTCTGTCCCCGCCTCGTTAAGTGCGCTGGCGATCATGCTTCCGCTTTGCAGGCTGATCTCACGTTCGTTGCTGATACCGCCCATAAGCACAGCAACTTTAATATCTTTTTTAATATCGCCCATATCCAATCGTTATTATCTCGTCATTCCTGCAATATTGTCATCCCAGCGAAAGCTGGGATCCATTGTAACGATACCCAGTGTATTACCGTAGGATGGGCAAATCTTTTGCCCATGCGGTCCACTACCATATCTCCAATTCCAGTTCCAGTTCGATATCGAATTGTGCGGCCACCTTTTCCTTCATGGTCTCGATAAGTTTTTTAACGTCGGCGCTCTTACAGTTTTTTTCAGTAATGATAAAGTTGGCATGTTTTTCACTGATCTGCGCACCGCCAACCTGCATTCCCTTTAGCCCCGCACGATCTATCAGCGCTCCTGCCGACAGCCCGCGAGGATTCTTAAACACACACCCGGCGTTCTTAGTATTCAACGGCTGAGAGTTCTTCTTATATATCCAAATCTCTTTGATCGTCT
>JAGLHQ010000362.1 GCA_023143375.1 Planctomycetota bacterium | reverse complement strand
GGATGCTTGGCAGCTTCCTTTAACATCGCAAGATCATCGTCGGTTATACTCTTTGCATCGTGCGGATGAAACCCAAGCCCGGCGTACAGATGATCGTGGCTTTCGATAAGCTCGATTACAAGCGGAACCTCCGCAGGCGTCGTCGCTATCGTGATCCAGCTCTTAACGGACGCCTCTTTGCTGCGCAAAAGATACCCGTCAAGATTCTCACGAAACTGCTTAAACGTCAAATGCGCATGTGTATCGATCAGTTCCATCGCCGCTATAACACCTCGGCGATCGCACTGCAAAGCACATCCATATTATCAGCAGTGATCCCTGCGACGTTTATCCTGCCGGAACCTACGATATAGATAGAATGTTTTTCACGCAGCGTCTGGACCTGATCTTTGTTAAGGCCGGAAAACGAGAACATCCCGTTCTGTTTCGTAATAAACGAAAAGTCGGCGCCCGCGCCTTTTGCCTTTAGCCCGGCAACAAGTCCTTGACGCATCTGCTTGATCCGATCTCGCATCTCTTTAACTTCCGCTTCCCACTGAGCTTTCAGTTTCGCGTCGCTCACGATCGTTGTAACAATGCTCCCTCCATGTGACGGCGGATTGGAATAGTTCCTGCGAATAACAAGTTTCAAATTGCTGACAAGTTTGTCCGCCGTCGATGAGCTGTCGCAAACAAAAGTAATAGCGCCGGTTCGTTCGTTATACAAACCGAAGTTCTTAGAGAACGAACTCGCAACCACCAGCTCTTTTACGCTCGAAGCGATCAATCGCATCCCCTGCGAGTCTTCTTCGATACCGTTACCAAGTCCCTGGTATGCAAAGTCAACGAACGGCAAGATCTTACGCTCGATGATAATATCGCGAATCTGTCCCCACTGTTCGAGGTCTGGATCGACGCCCGTCGGGTTATGACAACAGCCGTGCAATAAAACGATATCACCTTCCGGGATTTCGCTTAGCGATTTTTTCATCGCTTCAAAATCGAGGCTTTTGCTGGCTGCATCGTAGTACGCATATTTTTTAACTTCAAAGCCGGCCTTCTCGAATATTCCGACATGGTTCGCCCACGTAGGATCGGAAACCCAAAACGATGCATCGGGTCTTATCCCCTTCAAAAATTCTCCGCCAACCCTAAGCGCTCCCGTCCCGCCCGGCGTATGCGCCGTAACCGCACGCTTGCCGCTTATGATATCGCTGCCGGCGCCAAACAACAGGCCCTGAACCACCGCCCCGTACTCGGCAGAACCCGTTATCGGAAGGTAGCTTTTGGTAGTTTGAGTTTCCAGGATGGTCTTTTCCGCTGCCTTGACCGATGCCATAACAGGCGTACTGCCGGTCGCGTCTTTGTAAACTCCCACGCCAAGATTGATCTTGTTTGGATTGCCATCTTTTTTGAACGCTTCGTTAAGCCCCAGGATCGCATCAGGAGCAGCCATTTCGATCTTCTCAAACATCGTTATACTTTCCAAATAGTGTTGTTATTTCCGCGACACTTATACCAGATATACATTAAGGAATAAAGGCATTTTTATAATGCCTTATCTGGGCCGGCCCTTTCTCGCCGAGAACCACCGCCATAACATCGAATCTCATTAGCCTGCCCTTAAGCTTGTACTGATTGGCAAACCATCTGGCAGTAGATACCATCTTCTTGCGTTTTTTGTAATTGACCGCTGCCTGCGCCGGTGCGAACTCCTCGCTTCGTCTGGTTTTTACTTCGACAAAGACCAGCGCTCCTTCATCCGAACACATCACAAGATCCACCTCGCCGCTTTTGCAGGCGAAATTGCGCGCAACAAATGCATAGCCTTGGTTTTTAAGAAATTTCTCGCAATGCCTTTCACCCCAATTACCCAATAGCTTCCGGTCAGAAAGAAGTCGTTTTCTTTTTCCCGGAAGCAAAAACATCATCGGCCTTAGCGTGCGATAGTATGACTGCTGTGCCTCTGTGCCAGACGGATGCCCTTGCCGGTACGTTTTCTGAGGTAGTACAGCTTTGCTCTGCGGGTTTTGCCGCTGCGAAGAGGTATAACGTCAACGACGTTTGGCGAATTGAGCGGGAATACGCGCTCGACACCTTCGTCACCAGCAACGCGTCTTACGGTAAATGTCTCGTTCATTCCTCTGCCGCTGCGTGCTATCACGGTTCCGGAGAATGTCTGGATACGCGTCTTGACGCCTTCTGTGATCCGGCACTTGACGTCGACAACATCGCCGACCTCAAAATACGGAACCTTACTCTTGAGGCTTTTGCTCTCTACCGAATCCATTAGTTCTGTCTTCACCGATATATCTCCTGCATCTCTTTGCTAAATAATTTGATTTCTAATTCTCTTTTGTGTTTAAGACCTTGACGGGGGCTTACACAAGAATCACCCAATATAGCTTTTTTTTGCGGGCAAACAAGCATATTTTTAAAAACTTTTATCATTTTGCCTATTTTAACGCCGAAGGGCTGTTTTAACGTCAAAAAGCGGCTTTTTTACTCCAGTAGATCGGGGCGAAGGCGTTTTGTCCGTTCTAAGGCTTGCTCTTTTCGCCACTTAGCGATTTTTTCGTGATCTCCGCTTAGCAGGACTTCCGGCACTTTCATCCCTCGAAAGTCCTCTGGCCGAGTGTATTGCGGGTATTCGAGCAAACCATCGCTAAACGAATCGTCCCTGGCTGAGTCCTCATCGCCCAGCGCTCCATCCAACAGCCGAACCATCGCATCTATCAGGACCATCGCGCCGAGTTCGCCGCCGCTTAGGATATAATCGCCGATGGATATTTGCTCGGCGTCCAGACCTTGGCCGATGCGTTCGTCAAAGCCTTCGTATCTGCCGCAGATAAGGATGAGGCGTTTTTCACCGCTTAGGCGGGCGACGGTTTGCTGGTCGAGCTTCTTGCCCTGCGGCGTAAGAATGATCGTCCTGGGGCTTATCGGCGAGAGCTTTTCTACATGTTCGCAGCAGGCGAAGATCGGCTCTGGTTTTATCACCATGCCTGCCCCTCCGCCGTACGGAGTGTCGTCAACCTTTTTGTAGCTGCCCTGACCGAAATCACGGAAATTGGTATATACGATCTCAACAAGCCCTTTGTCCTGTGCGCGTGCCGGGATCGAATGGCCCATGGGCCCGGCAAACATCTCTGGAAACAATGTCATTACATCAATTCGCATAATACCTTTCAATAATCCGCACACAACATACCGCATCAAGAAGCATTACGCAAACGCAATAACCTGATGAGGATTTCGCTTCGCTCAATCTTGCTCTACCTTCAGGTAGATAAGATCTCGATCCGTTTGTTTGCATTTCATACACATGCTTGCGAATAGTATCGAAGTATTTTCCATATTCAGTTTTGCTTGCTCCTTTTGTGCTGTCTTTAAATTGGGTTTGTTTTTTTTGGCGTTTTTCGGCTATCTCCTTAATCCATTACCATTGCTTGGCTTATGGCGATTTTGGGATTATTAAATTGGGTTTGTTTTCCATAAAAAACCTTTTTTGTACCAATTTCAACCCTCCAAATTGTACCATTTCATGTTCGT
>JAGLHQ010000361.1 GCA_023143375.1 Planctomycetota bacterium | reverse complement strand
TGGAACTTTCCGCACCAGTCGAAGTCATAGCACACCGGCCACTCCGACCGGTTGTTATTCCACAGCGGGCTCTGGTATCGACACTCGCCGACGTGTTCGCCTTTGATCCCGCGGACGTTCTGCTTAACATTCGGGAAACCGTCCTTGAGCGGCTGCCAGAACATGCACTTAAAACACCGCCCGTGAGTCTCAAACGGCGTTTCGTTCTTGACATGCTCCAGCTTGAACTCTTCATAATGATCCGTTGATGCATCTACCTTTGCCATAGTTCCTCCTTAGAAACATAATACGAACTTTAGAACTATCTCCCAGGGCACTAGGGCGTAAACTCGCCCGGCCCCGCCTCTTTAATTTTGTTAAGGTTCCCTATCCTGTCCAAACGAAAAACAAATCCGAATATCTTCGAGATGAAATTGTTCAGCTTTTTGCAATCCTTAAGATGGTCAAACTCGCTGCACTCGGCGCATGTACAATACCCGCGGTCCTTCGCACACGGTTTCACCTTACACCCGGCGTTCATCGGTTTTTCGCTGTGACATCCCCCGCACCGCCCCTTTTTGTATGCACCGCAATCGCTGCACACCAATCCGCAATAAGCGACGATCTTTTCACTTGCATATTCTGCCATTTTCCGGCTCTCCTTTTACATACTCATTATACACCTCGACCGCCGCATTACAACAAAATATTCCCTTGCCTCAGCCGATATTTAATTATATAATTTACCCGAAGGATAAAGCTTATTGTTCGCAGGAGTGTGTTTTTATCATTACCACCGCAGATTTGATTTTAAAGGAGAGGTTACATGAAAATACTGTCGATCGTTATTCTACTTTTAATTATCGTTTTCGTTCTGGCCGGCTGTAACGAGTCAGCCGCTGCCGACGGCAATACCGCTATTGCAAATGAAAAGGGTTTGATAACCCAGGCACTTACCGGCCTGAAAAACGCTTTCACCGCTCTGAACTTAGATAAGATAATGACGTTCTATTCCGATGATTATAAGGGCCAACGTGGCGAAGGTAAAGAAAACATGCGTCAGTTCGTAAAGCGGATGATCGACCAGGGCGCGTTCGCAGGCTCTGAGATGAACATAGATGATATCGACATCGACATCGACGGAGACAGTGCCGTTGTCTCGCCGGTAAAATACAAATCCAGGTGGGGCGTGATGAATATCGAAAACACCATGACCAAAGAGAACGGCACATGGAGACTAACTTCTGCCAGAAGAGCATATTAAAGACGTGTCATCAAGATACAATTTGCTTAACAAAACCAATAAAATTGCACGCCCGCCTATCCGGAGTTTATCTGGCAGTACTGACGGACTCTTTGGATGGGGTTGCTTTGTTGTACTTGCAGGTAGTGGTTCAACTGGTAGTATGATTTGTACTACAATCTTTTAACTTCTTGTTTTTTTGCACGTTTTTGAAAGCTTACCATTATAATTATTTGTTTTACAACAGCTTATATCCAAAGGTCAATAAGCCCAATTTTTCTTTATTCTTTCCTTCTTTCCGTCCTTGAAAACTTATGAAGTCTTGAAACTTGAATCGCTCAGACAGCTAAAGTAAGAGATTGGTTATCTGCCTATTAGGCAGCCTCTGTGCTCTCTTTTTCCTCTGTGGCAAAAATAACCTTTTAATCCAGCGTAGCTGGAGTATTCTTTTCTCTGCGCCTTGGCGCCTTTGCGGTTAAAATATCACAAGCATCACTTTCATCTTGCTCGCTGTGAATCGGAGAAAAACCCTGCCACTCCATACAGGCTCCTTTTAT
>JAGLHQ010000360.1 GCA_023143375.1 Planctomycetota bacterium | reverse complement strand
TACCTGCTACGCACGATTACATCACCGCACAGATGGGCTTTTCCGACGCGGTTCCGTTTGACTATCACAAGGAAATATTCAAAGCAGAATCAGCCGGCGAAGCTATCACGATGGGGGTTAAGAAAACAAAAACGTTCATAGTTAATTCGTACCTGACGCTGAAAGGGCTGTTATCGCAGAACGTCAAGAAGGAAGCTGTCTCCGGTCCTGTTGGTATCGTAACGATCAGCTACAAGATCGCCGCCAGCCAGAGCCTTACATACTTTGCCTACTTCATGGGTCTGATAAGCTCTTGCCTTGCGTTTATGAACCTTCTTCCGATACCCGTCGTCGATGGGGGAGTTATCGTGCTGCTTATCGTCGAAAAGATAAAGGGCTCGCCGATCAGCCAAAAGGTACAAGAGGTTATAAGCTATGCGGGGCTGGCATTTATTATTCTACTGTTCGTGTGGCTGACGAAAAACGATATTATGAACCTTATCCGCTGATAATTATGACTGTTACCGTTGTCATCCCGGCCTACAACAACTCAGAGCACATTGCAAGGGCTCTGGACAGCGTTTGTTCGCAGAGTTTAACGCCGCATCAGGTAATTGTTGTTGACGACGGCTCGACGGATGACACTGCCGAGATCGTAAAAAAATACGACAACGTAGAATACATCTATCAACAGAATGCAGGGGCATCGGCTGGTCGCAACACCGGGATCGAGAATGCCACAGGCGAGTGGATCGCCTTTCTGGATGCAGATGACGAATGGCTTGCCGAATATCTTGAAAAACAGACTGCCCTTTTAAAAGCTAACGGCGATCTGCAATGGGCAGGTGCCAATTACCACAGGTGCCATTGCAACGACAAAAAACAGGAAGTCGCAGAAAGCTCTCAAACCGCTCTTGAATGTTTAAACGGCAAGGACTATTTCGACTCATACTTTACGGCATATCTAAACAAAACCAGAGGATGGACGGGAACACTTATCATAAAGAAAAGTGTTTTCGAAACGGCCGGGCTCTTCAATACCGAGCAATTGCGGTTTAACGATGAGGATATGTGGTGGCGTATCGCGTTTACGAATATCCCGTTCGGATACAATCCCGAACCGCTTGCGATATATCACATGCATATAAGCAACAGCATTACAAAAAGATATAAGGCCAGCGAACTCTTTTCCGAATTCATGGCTCGCCACCTTAGATATGCCGAACAGGCCGGGTGCTACGATCTGTTTGAACCTTGTGCTAAGCATATGCTCAAGTACTGGATACACCGCTTCTGGTACGATGAGAACGCCGTTTACATCAGGGGCCTTGTAGATAGATTTGACAACATACTCGATAATAACTATAAAAGACTTGTTCGTTTTTTAACCATATATCCTAAGCTGACATCGGCGATGATGCCGTTACTTTCAAGGATCAATAAGATATTCGGATTGAAACTATAAATCAGGGGTTTTCTTGAGCGCTAGCGGCGATGACAATTCGGCTTACAACATTAGTGTCATCATCCCTGCCTATAATGCAGGGGACACTATCGCGTATGCTATCGAAAGCATTCTCGCCCAAAGCGTAAGGCCATCCCAGATCATAGTTATTGACGATGGCTCGACGGACAACACTGCCCAAATAGCACAACAATTCCAAAACGTTACATACATCCATCAGCAAAACGCCGGCGTAAGCTCGGCAAGGAACGCCGGGATAAAATCCGCCACAGGGAACTGGATAGCTTTTCTCGATGCCGATGATCTGTGGCTCGACAAAAAGCTCGAACTCCAGATAAACATACTGAAAAACAATCCTGACCTGGTCTGGACTACCGGGAATTATTTTCAATACTTAAAAGACAAAGGGATCAAACTGCCCCTGTTCTCACCGGACAAAGCAGCAACTTTGCTGGATGGAAAAGACAGGTTTGAAGATTATCTTACAGCCTTTGAGAAACATTGCCGCGGATGGACCGGAACGATGTTAATACGAAAAGACGTCTTCGATAAGGCCGGGCTATTTAACGCCGAAAGGCATCTTGGAGAAGACATTGAGCTTTGGTTTAAGATCGCTTTTGAATTCCCGGCGATAGGCTTTAATGCAGAGCCCCTTGCGATCTATAACATGGATACCACCGAGAGCCTTACAACAAAGGATTTTTCTGAAAACGATTATATTGATTTCGTAAAGGAGCTAACGCAAACAGCCGCTGAGCATGGTCGGTTTGAACGCTTTAAACCTATCGTCTCAGAAATGACTTCGCTGCGCATACGTTCGCTGCTTTTCAAGAACGAGCCCGACGAGATACATCTATTGATTTCCGAACTCGGCGACTTGCTGAATCCGGCTTTTAAACTGTTAATTAATTTATTAATGATATGTCCCGGCCTTACCGCTTCGGTTTGCCATCTGATCTCAAGGGTCGTAAGGAAATTAAAACTGAGAAATCCGATAATTCCGCCGCCGAAAAAACCGAAACAATAACATGGAAAACACCGAAACAAACGAAGACTTTACAATATGCGTTGTGATACCTGCTTGCAACATCGCAGACTATATCGCCCGCGCGATAGACAGCGTACTTACGCAGACACGAACGCCCGACCAGATCATCGTTGTCGACGACGGCTCGACGGACAACACCGCCGAGATAATAAAAGGCTACGGCGACAAACTAACATACATACATCAGGAAAATGCAGGTCCTGCCGCGGCACGTAACACCGGGATAAGAAACACCGATTGCGATTGGATCGCATTCCTCGACGGCGACGACCAATGGCTGGGCGGCAATCTGAAACTTCACTGTGAAGTCATTAGCAACAATCCTGATATTGTCTGGTCAGCGGGCAACTGCATCAGTTGCCTGTGTGGTGAAAACCGCAAAGCTCCCACCGTCAATCCGGACAAAGCAAAAAAGGCTCTCGCCGGCAAGAATTATTTCGAGGACTTCTTTACTTCGTTCACTCTCGATATCAGAGGAAACAGCAACACTACTATTATAAAACACTCTGCAATAGAACAGGTTGGCCCCTTCCAGCATGGCCTCCCCTATTCAGAAGATATTGAGATGTGGTTTCGTATGGCTATGAGTTTTCCGAAGATCGGATTTATTCCGGAACCGATAGCAATTTACCATCTAAACCGCCCTGGAACTCTCAGCGAGAAAACGACTTCGGAAGATAAAATATCAACGATGTGTAATTTCGTTCGTCAGAGCATCGAGTTGTCAAAGAAACAAAATTGCTTTGACCGTTTTAATCCATGCGTACGATATTATCTCAAAAGACATATACGCGGCTGGCTCTTTCAAAAAGACCTGGCAACGACCATCAGGGGTGTCATAAGTCAGTTCGATGATGTGCTGGGCGGACCTTACATAACTTTGGTTAAAACTTTAACTGTCTGCCCCGGACTAACAAGCATGATACTGCACGGAATATCAAAGATAGTGCGAATTTTGAATCTAAGAAAAACTGTCGTAAAGAGGCCCCAAAAAAGCGACTAGTGCTGCGTCATGATTAAAG
>JAGLHQ010000036.1 GCA_023143375.1 Planctomycetota bacterium | reverse complement strand
GATAAAGCATAATGAGGATTAACATGAAGATTTTGAGTTTGAAGACTGTCCTGGTGATACTTATCGCTTTTCAGAGTATTGGATGTACGAAAACCACGCCAGCCGGCGATGCTCAGGATCCGGATGGAACAGCGGCCAAAAACGTTCGCCGTTATAACGTCGTCTGGCAAAGCCCGTCTAAAGACGCGACCGGCGTTATGCCGATCGGCAACGGCGACATGGCTGCGGGCGTATACGCTATCGCCAATGGCGATCTGTATCTGCTCATGGCAAAAAACGATGCCTACAATCGCAGCGGTGAAATCTATAAAAGCGGGCGAGTGCGTATCTCCCTGAAACCCAATCCGTTCCAGGAAGGGAAAGCGTTTATACAAACCCTTGATCTGGCTACTGGTTCTATCGCTATCGAGGCCGATGATGTGAAAATGCGTCTCTGGGTTGACGCCAATAATCCGGTATGCCATGTACAGATCGACGCCGCAGATGACATCGAGGTCCGCGCTGTGCCGGAATTCTGGGATCGGCTCGACGGCACGAAGGATCAACTCGTCGAAGGCAGCGATGAACTGCTGTGGTATTTTGCCGTCGGTGACAAGAGCGTATATCCGGACGATGTTAAGTATTACGAATTTGAAGAAGCAGCCAGGGACTTTCCCGATCCCTATCGGTTCAACACCTTCGGCAATCTGCTGACAGGAACGGGCGTCAAACTTCAGAACAAAGCACTCGAAGGCAAAGGCAAAAAGTTTGATCTTCGCATCTATGCCCTTACCATGCAGACACCGAAACCAGAGACCTGGACAGATACAATTACCGCCAAGGCAGAGCAGCCGGTTGATACACAAAAAGCCTGGGACGCCCATTGTAAGTGGTGGAGAGCATTTTGGGATCGAAGCTGGATAATTACATCCGACAATACTTTGCCGGCTGAGGATCGTGAGAAGTTTATGGGCGCCCCGGATGACAAGGGCATGCGGCCGGAAAAAGACGGCGCCGCGCTGGTCGCTCAGAGTTATAACGTTTTTCGTTTTCTTATGGCCTGTCAAAGCCGAGGTCGAGTCCAGACCAAATTCAATGGCGGCCTCTTCACCCAGCAATTGCTGGTCCCAGCCGACATCAAAAGACATCCCGGCCTTACCAAACAACCCAATGGCACATGGCTGACTCATGAAGACGACCGGCTTTGGGGACGACGTTATACTTTCCAGAACCAACGGCTGCTCTACTGGCCGATGCTGATGAGCGGTGATTATGAGATGATGGAACCCTTCTTTAATTATTACTGGCGCTTGCTGCCGATTCGAAAGGCGATTACCAAGGCTTGGTTCGGCCATGAAGGCGCCTATTATCGAGAGAACATAGAACCGACCGGCGCCGAACGCGACTGCGGCAGAACCGGCAAACCCATGAAGCTAAAGCCCGGCGAAAACAAAGGGCAGGGTTTTTACCATTCGTTCTACTTCACCTGCGGCCTGGAAATTGTCACCATGATGATCGACTATGTTAACTACACCGGTGACCTGGAATTTCGCGATGAAGTTTTAACACCGTTTGCACGTGAAATATTATTGTTCTTCGATAAGCATTATACGCGAGATGCCGAAGGCAAACTGTTGCTGGACCCGGCGATGGTGGTCGAAACCTTCTGGATCGCGGTCAACCCATCTCCGGATATCGCGGCTTTACAGTTTTCCATGGATCAATTGTTAGTTATGGACGCAGGTACCGCCGAAGACAAGGCTAATTGGAAGCGATTCCGTTCGGAACTGCCAGAGATACCCATTCATACGATCGATGGCAAACAGGCTATCGCCCCAGCGGAAAAATGGGATAAGAAAATGAACGCTGAAAACGGCGAACTCTATCCGGTCTTCCCTTTCCGTTGTTACGGTATTGCCCTGGGATCTAAAGACATCGTTGACTGGACCATGAAGCATCGCACCTGCAAAGATGCCTTTAACAATACCTGCTGGACTCAGGACCAGATACATTGGGCTTATGCAGGCAATGCCGAAGAGGCGGCTAAAGGGTTGGTAAGACGATTCCGGACAGCTTCGACGATGTGCCGTTTTCCACTGTACGGAAAGGAATTCCCGGATTCCTGTCCCGATTTCGATCACTTCGGTTCAGGAAGCACAGCCTTACAACGCATGCTGGTGCAGGAGGCCGACGGCAAAATTGTGCTGCTGCCTGCCTGGCCTGCCGACTGGGATGTCGATTTCAAACTGCATCTGGAAAACAAAACGACTATCACCGGAACCGTAACAAAAGGTGAACTTGTAGAGTGGAATATACAACCGGCTTCGCGCAAAAAGGACGTCGTGGTTTACAAACCTCAAAAGCACCGTGCGATGCCGGGTCCTAAATAGGGCAAGTAGTAAATAAAATAGTAATAACCATAAATCTGAGAAAGGAAACGTGTGAAGAATTTTATGTTAAGTTTGCTGTTTTGCACTGCTGCCAGCGCCACCGCTGTCTCACCGCAATGGAAGATCGTAAAAACTAACTATCCGACCGCTGACACTGTGGTAGCCGGTTACAATGTGCTGGATTTCGGTGCTAAAGCCGATGCCAAGACGGATTGCACCGAGTCGTTTCAAAAGGCCCTGGATGCGATCAAATCTGCCGGCGGCGGAACCGTGTTCGTGCCTCAGGGTCGGTACGTTATTAAAGGGACGCTGGTGATTCCGGCTTCGGTCACCTTACGCGGCGAGTGGACAGCCCCGGACACCGATAAACCCGGAACCAGAGGCACGATCCTGATGGCCTACGCCGGCCGTGGCAAAGCCAATGGAGAACCGTTTATAACCGTCTATTATTGCGGGGGAGTGAAGGATATGTCTATTTGGTATCCTGAGCAGGACCCAAAGAACATCGTACCATATCCCTATTGCCTCGTCCAAAAAGGGGGCGACAACGCAACATTCGAAAATCTTACGCTGGTTAATCCATATCAGGGCATTCGCATCGGACCCGGAGGCAATGAGCTTCACTATGTACACAATGTTTACGGCACGCCGCTCAAAGTCGGAGTACGTTACGATTCAACCACGGATATAGGTCGCCTTGAGAACGTACATTTCTCACCGGACTACTGGTGTCAGAGCGGTTTAGCAAATGCCCCGGCCCCAAAAGCCGATTTTGCGGCATGGCTGTTGTCCAACGGCACAGCTATCCACATGGAACGCAGCGATTGGGAATATGTTTCGTACATCTACATCGATGGATACAAAAACGGTTATCTGATAACCAAAGGCGTCCGCGGCGCAGCCAATGCGCAGTTCTATCGTTTGGTCATTCGAAACTGTAAAACCGCCGTCCAGGTCCAGGAGACAAATCCATTTGGGATGGTGTTTGCGAAATGTATCTTTGAAGGAATTGATTACGGCTTTAAGGTTGGAAAAGGATTTAACGCTGCCATATTATTGAGTAACTGTCAGGTCTCAGCAGATCGCGCGCTGTATTCTCTGGGCAGCGGTAGTTTCATTATTCAAAACAGCCAGATAACAAGCGGAGACATTCGGATGGCTGATGGTGTATTGGCAATGACCGATTCCCAATTGACCGATCCGAAGACGCGTGTTTTATTCGCCAATACTGTCAAAGGGGCTTCACTTATCAACACCACCTTTGCTGCGAAACCGCCCCGGATAAAGAACAATATGCCGACCGAAAAATTACAACTCATAACTGCCAACGTCAAGATGGACCCCTTCCCCGAATACGACGCTAACCACACTCGTACCAAACGCCCGGCAAAAGATGTTCTCTATGTGGTCACCGATCCTATTTGGGGCGCAAACGCTCACGACGATAAAGATGACTCAGAAGCTATAAAAAAGGCTCTGGATCATGCTTCAAAAAACGGCGGCGGCATTGTATTTCTCCCAGCCGGCAACTACGTCCTGCGTCAGCCCATCGACGTGCCGAGCGGGGTGGAATTACGAGGCATTCATGATGTTCCCCACCACACCATGGGCAACGGCAGCATACTGCACATCTATCCGGGAACTGAGATTAACCCTTCCATTACGCTGCAAAGCCGTGCAGGACTGCGCGGCCTGTCATTTAACTATCCGGAACAGAATATTAAGGATGTAAAGAAATACCCGTTCCTCATTCAGGGACGTGGGGAAGATATCTATGTCATTAATGTCAACTGCGCCAATGCATACCGTTTTCTCGATATGATGACGCATCCATGTCACCGGCATTATGTCGACTATCTCTCCGGTTCGCCGTTGGGGGTTGGTGTCGCCATAGGCGGCGGCAGTTCAAAGGGTGAGGTTCGCAACATGCAGTTCAATCCCCACTACTGGGGCAGATGCGACAAGAGGAACCCTTTTTTTAGAAACTCACGAGGAGATTTCAGGAGGCTATGGACATACCAGAAGGAAAATCTCGATGCGATGATCGTCGGAGATTGCAAGCAGCAATTGCTCTTTCAGAATTTTGTGTATGGATCGCTTTATGGTATACGTTTCACGCATCAAAACGGTAAAGGGCCCGAGGATTGTATTGTCCACGGCCACGGCACAGACGGCTCCAAGGTGGGCGCCTTTTTCGAACATGGACACGGCAGGATCGACATGATCAATTCAGAACTGGTCGCCATGTCGTCTCAGGACAAGGTCGCTATCAAATTAGGAGCCGACTATGACGGAACCGCACGCCTGATCAATACAATGGTTTGGGGATCGCCGAGCACACTCGCGCAAGTCGATGGAGGCACGCTTAACCTCCAGGGGTTGCATGCCTTTCACCATGGCGATGGTCTCCAGGTCAATCGCGGACAGGTGAATGCCTTCAACGTAAACTACCATACCCCCGGCGGTCACGCCGACATTGCCGGCAGCGGAGCTAATGCGAAATTGATCGGATTAATAACAAAAGGCCCTCTCATCGTCAACAAAAAGGAGGCCGATGAATCCGCAAATCCGGCCCAAGTGGTAGTCATAGGTAATGTCAATCGCTAGGCAGGGCAGTACTTGTGGTGAAAAATAGCGTATAACTACTCGGTATAGTTTTGGTCCATAAATCTGCGTTCTGACTCCAAAAACGCGGGTTAGTTTTTTAACCGGTATAGAAATGGTATAGAAACGGTGCAATTTTACTGTTGAGCAAAATCGCAATATGGCTATAATAGCATCGCGTATCATTTATCATGTTGTTGCTATATACAAGGATGTTACATGGCGATCTTAGTTGGAATTGACGAAGCAGGTTACGGGCCGATACTCGGTCCGCTTGTCGTTAGCTCCGTTGCGTTCAAGGTCCCCAACGAAGTCATCAAGTCCGATATGTGGGAGCTGCTTTCGGTCGCTGTTTCGCAGAACAAGCGTAAGCTAAACGGAAGGTTGCTCATAACCGACAGCAAAAAGGCATACACCCGCGCAGCAGGTCCGACGCATCTTCGCCGTTCGGTTTTAACTTCGATCAAAGCTGCCGCCGGCGGCAGTGTTTCGCCGCAGCTTTCAAGCACGCACGATCTTATTGGGTCTCTTTGCCCGGATTGCGTACCCCGGCTTGCCGCCTATCCGTGGTATAAGGACATCGCCGCCCAGAAGCTTGGCGGAGACGCCGGCGACATGGATCTGGCCGTCAGTGTTTTGCAAAAGGCAATGCGAGCCGGCGATGTCGAGCTGTTAGCGCTTTCCTCGCAATGTCTCGATGTCGCGCATTACAACGGCTTAGTCAGCATCGTTAGGAACAAGGCGACGGTTCTGTTTACCGCTATCTGTACGCTGATAGATAATGCGTTTCGTTTGGCCGATGAGACCAACGGCGACCCCGCGATCCAGATCATAATCGACAGGCAGGGCGGGCGAACCCACTATCAGAGGGTGCTTTCAAAAATGTTCCCATCGTTCGACATAAAAATCCTGAAAGAGCAGGACGCGATAAGCAGTTATGAGATGACGGGCCCGGACGGTAAGATAATGCGGCTGCATTTTGCTACTAAAGCCGACAACAGGTTTTTGCCGGTTGCGCTGGCTTCGATGGCGAGCAAGTATGTGCGCGAGGTTCTTGTAGATTCGATCAATCGACACTTTGTGTCCCTTCTGCCGGGGCTGAAACCGACAGCGGGGTACTGGAAGGACGGCCTGCGCTTTATCAAAGATATAAAGGCAGGCATCGATCCGTTTGACTATGACGACAGTACCCTTATTCGCTCCAGGTAGGCACAAACTGCCTTTAGGCAGAGAAGCTCTTGATCCATTAATTGCCTAAGTGTAAATTTGCTTGCGGAGTTGTGCCGTTTTTATAATTCCGCGCAAAGTGAAGGCTGCCTTTTACAGCAGCCTTCATACGCTTTGTCGGGTTTTTTTACATGATTATTTTGGGATAACGATCTGGAAAGTGCTCCCCTCGCCAACGGCACTGCTTACGTGTATTTGTCCGTTGTGCATCTCTACGATGCCTTTAGCCAGTGTCAGGCCAAGCCCCATGCCGCCCTGAGTGGTGCTGCCGGGGACGTCGAACTTTACAAAGCTTTCGAATATTTCCAGCATCTTATCGTTTTCTATTCCGTTTCCATTGTCTTCAATGCTTACCGATACGTCGCTTTGGCGGTCTTCGATGGTTATATCGACACGCCCTTTTTTGCCGACGAACCTGACTGCGTTTTCAAGGATGTGACCGAAGACCTTGCTGAGATTGTCAGCATCTGCATTTGCGAAAACTTCTGTTTTCGGTTCGTGGCATTTTACCTTGATCTTTCTTTCCTTTATTATGTCTTTGTGTCTCTTGAGGGTTTCGGCGATGAGGTTCTTAAAGTCCACACGGCCGGGTGTAAGGACGAATTTGCCTTCTTCTATTTCGGACAGTTCTACGAAGTCATTTACGATACCTGCCAGGCGTTTAATGCTTCTGTCGGAGATGGCGAATAGTTCGGCAAGCTTTTTGTTAACCTTGCCCGCTGCTCCCGAATCGATCAGCGAAAGGGCGTTGTTCAATATGCAGAGCGATGTTCGCATTTCATGTGCGAGGTTTATAACAAAGGCTGTTTTCTTGACGTCCTGTTTTTTGAGGCTTTCGTGTGCCTTTTCAAGGTTCCACTCTGCGTGTTTTTGTTCTGTGACGTCTTCTGTGATTATGATCGCACCGCCCGGGAACGGTGAGATTCTCGTGGTGAAGATATTTTCAGCGTAGGACTGGTTTGGAAATTCCTTTTGCTGTCCGGTGTGTATGCAGTCCATCATCTCTGCATACATATCGGTTTCGTAATTTCCTGCATAGTCCTTGAAGAGAATGTCTCCGGGGTTCGGAAGTCGCGCTGCTTTTTCGCTTTGTGCCTTGTTGTATTTTATTATCTTTCCGGCGGTGCCTACTACGATGGTTTGGCAGGGGTTGTGCTCGAAGAGTGCTTCGTACAATTCGGCGCCGGTTTCTGCTACGTTTGTGTTTTGGGAGTCTTCAAATGACATCGTTCTCTCCAGTTTAAAGTCTTCTCAAACAATTTAGACACATATATACTACTTGTTCGGCACAGCGTAAGCGGTTCTTAATCTATAAGTAATAATGTTGGAGGTTTTTTTAAAAAAGTCGTTTTTTGTGTGTTTACGGCGTAAATATTATAGGAATAAGCGTTAAATCCGGGTTGCGCGATTTTTTTAGTTGAAATCTTTTTTTAAACCTGTACACTCGTGGATTCTTAAGGGTCGATGCCCGAGTGGCTAAAGGGGATGGGCTGTAAACCCATTGGCGTGAGCCTTCGCTGGTTCGAATCCAGCTCGGCCCATTAAGATTTTAGCTGGTATCAACGCGATACCGGCTTTTTTTATGCGCCCATTTTCAGATAATCCTCTGACTCATCAGTTTATTCTGTGCATTTCTGCAATAAATTTGTGACCCATTGGTGCTCTTAAATTGGGTTTGTTTTTTTTGGCGTTTTTTGGTTATCTCCTTAATTCATTTATATTGCTTAACTTACGGCGATTTCGCAATTCTCAAATTGGGTTGTTTTGCATATATTGCCTTTTTTGTACCAAATTTCAAGCCTTCAACTTGTAATAAAACTGTAACATTTTTGCCGCTTGCCACGTGTCTGGTCGCCATTATTCAATTGCCAAAGAGCTATCTTAACGCAGATAAACTCCCTATCTATTTTGCCTGCTGGCTAATGGTGACTCGTGATTAGTGAGTCGTGATTCGTGACGCTACTGCGTCTTTCAGCCTCTGGCTGAACTTGGTCTGCTGACCTGTCTTGACCGTGCTTGGTCCACCCTTTAGGGTGATAAACTCTCTATCCGTTTGCCTGGATATCAAATAACTTTCTGCGTTTTCTAACGCTGTTACCTGCGGCGTCTGCCGTTGCGATGCATTATACCATAAAAAGTTGAGGAATCAAGAAAAATTAGATAAATATCTAACTTTTTTTGCGGCATGAGAAGGGTTGATTGCCTGAGGCGTAAATTACCTATTCCCCCCTAAAAGACACCCGGTGTCTTTAGTTGCGCGCAACACCCCCCCGGGTTCTTTAATTATCCCTTTAATATGCCTGAGATTATGAATTTTGCCGATTTCAATCGATTTTTCGGCCGCAAATGGTTAAAATGCTGATAACATAGTGACAGGGCGAATTTTGAGCCCTTCTCAAAAGAACTAAAGGATAATTGATGGTAAAGAATAAGCCAACTTGTTATGTTATTGCAGGTCCAAACGGAGCGGGTAAAACAACATTTGCCCTTAAGTATCTCCCGGAGATTGTTGGTTGCCATAACTTTGTTAATGCAGATTTAATCGCCTATGGCATTTCACCTCTGGATTCTGCTGCTCTTCAATATGATGCCGGCAGACTTTTCCTTAGTGAAATTCATAAAAACATCGACAAACGAATAGATTTTGCATTTGAAACCACACTGGCAGGCCGTAGCCACATCAATTTGTTAAAAAAACTTGTGAAGGATGATTGGCATATCGTTTTGTTTTTCCTGTGGATTCCTGATGCTGATTTCTCAAAAGATAGAGTTCGGCAACGTGTACTAGAAGGAGGACATGACATTCCCGATGACGCAATTTATCGTCGCTACCCAAGAATCATGCACAACCTGATCAATCTCTATATACCTTTGTGTGACAAGGTATCTTGTTATGACAATTCTAATCCCGAACCTGTTCCCATTTTTGAACAAACTTCAAAAGATGTAAATATAATAGATAATACGATATACGAAAAAATTCTGAGGTGTGCAAATGAGTACAAAGAAAATAAGTAAAATGACAACTGTTGCGGGAGAATGTCTAAAAAAAGCGGTTCAAGAAGAACTGAGAAAAAAGGCATTACTTGGTCAACATGCCATTATAAATCGTGACGGAAAAGCTTGCCGCGTCCCAGCTAAGGAAGCTTTACAGATTGCCGAGGGAAAATGAATTGGGTAATTGTCAATATTCTCCGCCGTCCGACTTACGCTCCCTTCGACAATCTCAGGGCAGGCAAGGCGCGGAGACGATCTAATTGCCTATTGTAACGAATCGAGACCGGGTCTCGTTTCGTTGCGCCTAAACAGCATTAAACGAAATGGAATTTTTCTGATTAAATAGGTCCTTCGACTACGCTCAGGATGACATGGGTTTGTGTTAGGCGATAATAAATGTAAATTGTTACGGTCAAGGTTGCCGCGCGGCTAAAGCCGCTCGCAATGACGGGGTTGTTGGTTGTGTTGAGGTTATTATAAATTGTTATGGTTAAGAATGGAATACGAACCCCCTCAAAAATTTGAGGGGGCTAAATGATATGGAGGCCCGCGAGGCCGGGCGTTTTTTTAATGGGGGTTGGCGTGTTGTGTTAGAGTTATTTTAAATTGTTATGGTTAAGAATGGAATACGAACCCCGGCAAAAATTTGAGGGATTGGACACCTGAGGGGTGTTTGGAATCATGGGGACCCGCCTCAATGAATTGAGGGGGTTAAATGATATGGAGGCCCGCGAGGCCGGGCGTTTTTTTAATGGATAATTCTTGAGAATTTAACCTTTTGCATCGGCTTTTTAATATGTTACAATAGGATCTTTGCTGAGTTGCATTGTCTGTTATTCGACCTTTCTGAACGTTAAAAGGAGCATTTATATGGATATTGTTTCTATTCATCCGCCCGGGGATATCGGTAGAAATTTCATTTCCGCCGCGTACCTCCCTTCCGGTGAAGACGAATACTACCTTCGTAATACGCAAGCGAGATGTCCGTCAAAAAAGTGGCGACATCTGAACTCGGAAGAAGTCGAGCAGCTTGTAAAAAACGGTAATACATCCGACGATTGGGATGAAATATTTGTAACCGATGAGTTTGATCCGAGACAAATCAAGAACACGGAATTTTTCGGTATGATCCGTATCGGCAGATTGCGTAATGTCATCCTTGAACACCATGACCTGCAAATTCCCTCAGGTATAACCAACAGTTTTATTATTTCGTGCGATATCGGCGACGATGTGGCGGTTCATGATGTTCGGTATCTGGCTCACTATATCATTGGCAATAACTGCATTCTTGCAAATATCGATGAGATGCACACGTCAAACCATGCAAAGTTCGGAAATGGTATATTAAAGGATGGCGAAGCCGAAGATATTCGTATCTGGATAAGCCTGATGAATGAGACCGGATGCAGAAAAGTTCTGCCGTTTGACGGTATGATACCGGCAGATGCTTATCTCTGGGCCAAATATCGCGATGATAAACTCCTGCAGGAAAATCTCAAGAAGATCACACAGGAAAGGTACGATGCACGCAGGGGCTATTATGGGACAGTTGGTAATCAATGTGTCATCAAGAATTCTCGCATTCTTAAAGATGTTAAAGTTGGATCGCATTGCTATATCAAGGGCGCTAACAAGCTTAAGAACCTAACTATAAATTCTTCCGAGCAGGAGTCGAGCCAGATAGGAGAAGGCGTTGAGCTTGTTAACGGTATCATCGGTTTCGGATGCCATATTTTTTACGGTTGTAAGGCAGTCAGGTTTATTCTTGGCAATAATTCGAGTCTTAAATATGGGGCTCGACTGATCAATTCATTTTTAGGTGATAACTCGACGATCTCTTGCTGCGAGGTATTGAATAACCTTATCTTTCCGGCACACGAGCAGCATCACAATAATTCTTTTCTTATTGCTTCGATTGTCATGGGGCAAAGTAATATGGCGGCTGGTGCTACTGTCGGGTCTAACCACAACAGCAGAGCTAACGATAATGAAGTACAGGCGGGGCGGGGTTTTTGGCCCGGCTTGTGCACTACTGTTAAGCACTCATGCCGTTTTTCTTCTTTTACGCTGCTTGCTAAGGGTGATTATCCCGCAGAGCTTAATATACCGCTGCCGTTTGTGCTGCTGAATAATAATGTTTCTAAAAATCGTCTGGAAGTGATGCCCGCTTTCTGGTGGTTATATAACATGTATGCCCTGGCACGGAATTCCTGGAAATTCCAGACCCGCGATAAGCGTGTGAACAAAGCCCAGAATATTGAGTTTGATTCTTTTGCTCCGGATACGATCGAAGAGATATTGCATGCGATGATCCTTTTGGAGATATGGACAGGTAAGGCAAGCTTACGCAATGCAGGCAAATCGGAAGATGTTGCCGACGATAAACTTGCAGAGATCGGGCGGGAACTGCTCTTAGGCGATAAGGAGAAAGTTTGCGATCTGGAAGTTCTGGGAGAGAATATGGAGAAATCGCATCGTAAAGTTCTGATTGTTAAGGTATGGGAAGGGTATCAGGCATATAAGCAGATGCTGCATTACTATGCTGTTAATAATCTGATCGATTATCTGAAAGCAAATCCGGAGTCAAATTTTGGTTCGATGTATGACGCACTAAAAGGTTCGCGCCAGAGTCAATGGACCAATATCGGAGGTCAGCTCATTCCAACAGAAGATGTCGATCAGCTAAGACATGATATCGGTTCCGGCGTTCTTGGTTCATGGGAGGACATACATCAGCGATACGATCAGTTGTGGCAAGGGTACCCTCTGAAAAAACAGAGTCATGCTTTTGCAGTTCTTTGCCAACTCTATGCAACAAAACAGTTAACAAAAGATCAATGGGTTGACGCCTTGAATGGGGCAGTGGAAATTCAGCGGTATGTTCGGGATCAGGTTTACATATCACGGAAGAAGGATTTCGATAATCCCTTTAGGCAGGCAACATACAGGAGTCTTGACGAGATGACTGCTGCTATCGGGACGATAGACGATAACGGCTTTGTAAATCAAGTACGCCAGGAAACAGAGAAATTCGAGCAAATAGCAGCAGAGCTTGTACGTTAAGGCTAAAGTTATAATTTATAAGAAAGAGAGGAAGTTATGAACAGGCAGGATCAGAAGTATGCTAAATACGCTCTTGTTCAGGAGATGATGGACACGATCGAAATTGTTAGATCATTTGATGTTAACCAGGCAAAAAGTTTGGCAGATAAGATCAAATCGGCAGGTAAACTTTTGCTGACAGGCGAGGGGTCAAGCAGGATATTTCCTGCTAAAAATGCCATCCGAAAAGCCCTGACATGGGGCCTTGATCTTGGTGTGTTTACAGATGGTTCCCGTCAGTGCGCCCAGTACGATCTTTCAAATTTTGCGGTTTTTTGTGCTTCGAATTCCGGCAGGACAAAAGAAGTTGTTCTGTTAGCTAAAAAGCTTGCAGAGATAGGCAACAATTCCCGTTTTGGTTTGACAGCCAACGAGGGCACCATGCTTCAGGAGGCATGTGCTGAAACTTTGGTTCTTAAATGCGGTTGGGAGCAAGCGGTTGCAGCTACTAAAAGCGTTGTCGAGCAGGCACTTGTTTATGAATCAATCATGCGTCATATAGCGGGATCCATAGATGTGCTTGGCTGTGGTGAGCTTTCAGGAATGATCGAGACGGCGCTTACATTGGAAATAGATCCTGAGATCATAACCTCTGTAACTAAAGCACCGACTATTTATTTTGCAGGATACAATGATGGGGTGGCCGAGGAGTTGACGTTAAAGACAAATGAGATAACTCGCAAGAAATCGGATTATCTCGAGGGTACTTACGCTGTTCACGGTATCGAAGAGGTTATGGATAGCAACGATATAGTTTTTGTTGTCGATCCTATAGAAGTTGAAGAGGAAAAGATTCAGGAAGTCCTTGTTGATGGTGTCGGGCTGAAGGTGATAGCTATTGCTAACCGCGATACACGCTTCCAAACGATACGTGTTCCTGATGCGGGCGAATTGTCTCCCTACGTTTACTTGAGTGCCGGATGGAACCTGCTTGTTGAGATAGGTCTCGCTTTGGGTATCGATCTTGATAAGCCGGAACGTGCACGTAAAGTAGGCAATGAGCTTATTGAGTAGCTGTTTGTCTTTCTTTTAAGTAAAAACGTTTGCGCAGCGGATAGCGTGTAGTTCGAAGTTTTTGCCTTAGGCGGGTTATGCGTCTGGCAATGGGGCGATGTGCCTTGCGGACATTGGAATGTGCTGACGGCTATCTTCCTGACGCTCCGGTTGTTTGCGCAGCAAATGAAAAGGTTGTTATTTACCGTCTTTCAATCTATACTTTCATCGATGAAAAATCGCGTATTTACAGAAAATGATATCACAATATGCCAAGGGTCTTGCAGGCGGGGCGTCAGTTCGGAGACGGCAGTGGTTAACTCCAATGTAAGGCGGTTTGCCAGCGAGCAATTTACTGTTTTTCGATGCGATAACTGCCGCAGCATTGTCGCTGCCGATCCCGCGGACCTTGAACATTACTACAAACATTACCCTTATGAAGAGCAAAAGCCGTCGGCTGCGTGGTCGCTTATCTGCCGGAACTATCTGCTCAGGTTAAAGACAGCCGGGCTAAAACGCGAGCACTCTATCGTCGATTACGGATGCGGATCTGGGATGCTTATTAGTCAGTTGAAGAAAAGAGGATTTAAAAACGCCAGAGGGTTCGATGTTTATAATGACAAGTATTCCGATCGCGGCGTTTTGGATCACAAGTACGATTGCGTTATTCTTCAGGACGTTATCGAGCATTCCGAGAACCCTGGCGACATATTGGAGACGGCTATCGAGCTAATCTCTGACTCGGGTTTTTTATGTATTGGAACCCCCAATGCAGATCGGATAGACCTTGGCTCTCCTCAAAAAAACATCCACTGTCTGCATCAGCCCTATCACAGGCACATATTTACGGCTGCCTGTCTGACGAAGCTTGCAGAGCAAAAGGGGCTTACTTTGGAACGGTTTTATGACAGGCATCACAGCGATACTTTTTGGCCATACCTTAACATGCGGTTCTATCATTATTACTGCGGGCTTTTTGACGATACTCTTGACGTTGCTTTTGACGAGCATCCTTTCGGTTTGCATTATATCAGTCCGAAGGCTCTTTGGCTGGCGTTTTTCGGCAGGTTTTTGCCATCGCCTACCGAGATGGTTCTAATATTCAGGAAGTAACGCCGACGGTATAAGCCTTCAATATGCGCAGAGCTTCCTGGGTTTGACGATATGATTATTTGACAGCAGTACTATTGTTGAACTGGTTTTGTGGGCAGGTATACTTCGAATGTCGTGCCCTTGCCGAGTTCCGTTTGTATTTCGATCCGTCCGCTATGCTGATCTACAACCTGTTTTGCGATAGGCATCCCAAGTCCGGTTCCGAACTTGTTCTTTCCTGATTCAAACGGCTCAAATATCTTTTTCCTGATCTCATCGGTCATGCCCGGTCCGTTATCTGTTACATAGAGTACCATTTCCGAACTGTCGGTAAGATATTTGGTCTCGACGGTTACGGCCCCTTTGTCCTGGTCGACGATATCGATAGCGTTAAGTATCAGGTTCAGTGACATTTCGTGAACTCGCTCGCTGTCGAGTTCGACGATCGGGGCTTTCGGATCGACGCGTATTTGCAGTTTTAATTTTTTCGATTTTAGCTGATCCTGAAGCGACTCGATAGAGCCCTGGATGACCCTGTTGAAATCGCAGTTGTCGATCTCTAGTTTTCTTTCCTTGCTGTAATCCAGCATGTCGAGTGTGAACTTTTTAAGTCTCTCAAGATTTGGTTTAAGTATCGCCCAGCTCTTTATTACGCGGTGTATCTCGTTTGATCGCAATCCGAAATCGATAACCTCGGCGGCTCCTCCTACCATCTGTAAGATGTTTTTAACCGAGTGAGAAAGCTCGAGTATAGCTTTACCCGCAGCTACTAGTCTGAGGTTTTCCTCGCTTGCCAGTTGCAGATAAACATTGGCCACTCCCAGTCCGATATGTATTCCCAGAAATTCTGTCAATTGTTTTTCCGGTTGGTCCCAGTGACAGTTTTCCGTTGAAGAGTCAAGATATATGACGCCCCATGTGTTTCCTTTGGAGATAATAGCCGTACAGAGAACGCTTTTAATATTGAATCGCTGTATGGCAGGGTCGGCTTTAAACTCATCGGACTGTGCAGTATCGCTAAGGAAGACCGTTTTTCCGTTTTTCATTACCGAGTCTATTATTTCATAGCTTGCCGTAACCATTGAATCTTCGAGTCCGTCCCGATGAACGTTTACAACGCTGGCCGGGTGTTTTTCCGAGCCTTTTAATATGATGTACCCGTGGCTTGTCTTTAGGTGGTTCGTGATTACACCGAGGACCTCTTTTAAAATACTGTCAGTCGTTTCGGCTGTAAGTTCACTGATGTCGATCTCACTTAGCAGTGTCAACACATTTGCATCATCGGCGGATGCAGCAAATGGTTTCGTCTTAATGTTGTCCAACTTTGTCATGGCTGGTTGTCCCATTCTCTTTATTAATAGTATTTAATACTAAAAGGCGCATAGTCCGCAATATGTGCAGCCTGCAGGGTTTTCATCGTTTCTTTTATAGTGACGCTTAACCTGATTTTGCCATTTTAATTTTATAAGCACCAGTTTTTAACGAAACACTGCAATTGAAAAATGAACGTCCCATAAACAGTTTGCTTTTTAAAAAACACTTAAAAAACAGTTCTGGAGAATAAAGTTGTCGTTTTTTGCTGCTTAAGTGGCCCCTGTCAATTGTCGATGTAACCTGAGCGTTCTATTTCTGTAACTGTTGTGCGCAAAGGGAACTTATATGAGTAAAACAGATTCGACAATTGCTTTTCTGCTTGAAGAGGGCGTTCTTGAACAGCAGGGCGTAGAGGCATTACAGAACGAATGCCATGTGGGCGGTAAGACTTTGCTTAGCCTGGTTAAATCCCGGAAGCTTCTCGACGATGACCAGCTTACAAAGCTTACTGCCAAGAATAATGGTATCGAATTTGTGAATCTTTCCTCCGATATGATCGATTCGGTAGCGGTTCGTCTTGTACCTTACGAGACGGCCCATCAGAGCAACCTTATTCCTGTGCGTATCGAAAAGAAGACCCTGGTCATCGCGATGAGTTCTCCGCTGAACCTTTCGATCAGAGACGCTATTACTACCAAGACCGGGTATAAGGTCGTTCCTGTCGCTGCGACCAACGATGCCATCAGCCAGGCGATAACATACCATTACAATCTTGAGAGCGTCACCAAGCAGGACATCGTTGCGATGAGGCTTAAGTATTCGTCCGAAGACGATACGAAAATCAAGAAGGCAAAGGCGGCCCAATCTGCCACGGTTGCAGACGCTCCTATCGTAAGGCTTGTCGATTCTATTTTTACCGGTGCCATAAACGCCCGTGCAAGTGATATTCATATCGAGCCCGACGAACCGGATATGCGTGTAAGGTATCGTGTTGACGGTATCCTTTATGAAGCGATAGAGGTTCCGGCTTCTGCTCAGCGAGAGGTCGTTTCGCATATCAAGATACTTGCAGATATGGACATTTCGGAAAGGCGCATACCTCAGGACGGGCATGTCAGCATGGAGCATAACGGGAAGATGTACGATCTTCGTGTTTCATCACTTCCGGCTATCGGTGAGGAAAAGATCGTTATCAGGATACTGGATACGACGACAAGCCTTGAGGCTCTCGATCAGATAATAACCGACACCGGCGATTACGAAATGATCAAGTCGCTTATCAGTTGTCCGTACGGAATGATCCTTCTTACCGGTCCTACCGGTAGTGGTAAAACAACGACGCTGTACTCGATGATAGAATATCTAAACTCGATATCCAGGAATATCGTTACGATCGAAGATCCCGTTGAATATC
>JAGLHQ010000359.1 GCA_023143375.1 Planctomycetota bacterium | reverse complement strand
GAAGAACTCGATCAGCACGTTTTCCACGACACCCAGGCTTGTCGATGAGAGTACTACGTCTCCTCGGCTCTTTTCGGAGAGCTGTTGTCCCTCTTCGCGTATGGATTGCTCGGCGATAAGTACCATAATCTTTGGCCTGTCCATGCGCCTGATCAGATTTTTTATCGCCTGGACCGAATCGTTTAGCTTACTCATGCCGACGATGGCAGCAATCTCTACCTCCACCTCGTCGTCGATCTCCTTTTCGGAGATCACCCTGTACTTTTCGATGTAGCCGCTTGACAGGCTCAAAATGCGGTCGCTGATCAACTGAAAATTCTTGGTCACGCTCTCCGAAGAGATCATTGTGCCCATGGCCTGCTCGACGGCTTTTCTTTGCGCGTCTTCGATCGCCTTGTCACGCGCTGCCGCTTTGTCGTTGCCATGAATTGTTCCGTAACCCTTGGCCTTGATCTCCTTGGATTGGGCAAAAGCGCCAATCACCAGGATGAGCAGGACCGCCACTAGAAATACCAAATGGACGGATAATCGCTTGCCCATGGTAAATACCTCCTGCCGATATTTTATTTATCGGCCGTGTTTTCCGTAACAATTATCACCCGGCCCTGGCTTAACGGCCCGGCCATATCTTTCAATTGACCTAACTTGTTCACGTCTTTTGCCGCCAACACTAGTTGGCTTGGGTCGTCGGCAACCTTTCCAGCATCAACGATAATAGGTCTTTGGCCTATCCTTTTATCAGATTTGGCTTCGTCGATGGAAGAGCGATAGCCGGCAACACCGTACTGGTGAACGTATGCCTTGGCTACTATGTCAGGGCCATAAATCTCGGTTCCGTCGGGCGCCAGCAGTTTGGGCGCCAAAATCGGCTTGAACTTCAACCCGGACGCATCGATAATCAACCCGGTGGCGTCGATTTTTGAAACGGTCAGCGTCGGCCCTCCTTGTTTGCCTAAATCTGCAGCCTTAGAGGCCATACCATCGATTGGCGCCGCAAGCACTACCTCAGCGGTCCCGTCCCTAAAGTATTTGGCGCCGCACCGAACAAAATTCCTAACAAC
>JAGLHQ010000358.1 GCA_023143375.1 Planctomycetota bacterium | reverse complement strand
CGATGACCAAAAAACGCAAAAAAACGCAAAAAAACACAAAAACGAACAATTATGAACACGAAATGACACAAAATGACACAAAATGGGCCACAAATTTATTACAGAAATGTACAAAACAAACAAAAGAATCAGCGAGTTATCTGCCTGAAGGCAGCGCAAAAATGCGCATAAAAGCGCATGAAAGGAGGCCATTTTACAAGCAGAGCAAAATTTAATATCGAAAAGTTGCGAATCCGGGGCGTATTTGCTATAATCGTCGGCTGTTATATTGGAAAACAGGTTATTTAATAGATGGAGATCGGATCAGGATGCATGAACACGTACCAATTTCACAAACAGGTTTTAAAAAGCTCAATGAGGAACTTGCAGAGCTTGAGGATGAACGGATCGTAGTCAGTAAGCGGGTCGGTATAGCTCGCGCAGCGGGCGATCTAAAGGAAAACGGCGAATACATCTACGGCCGACAGCAGCTTGGGTTTATCGACGGACGACTCGGCGAGTTAAGGGCGAAAATAAACTGGTCGGAAAAAGTTGACTGCACGACGGTTCAATGTGACAAGGCCAACTTCGGCACCGTTGTAACTTTGCTGGACCTGAATACTCAAGAGAAGATAACCTATCAATTGCTTGGCCCTAACGATGCCGACATCGATGAAGGAAGTATCTCAATCCACTCACCGGTAGGAAACGCTATCTGGGAGCTGGCAGTCGGTGACAAAGAATCGGTCATGATCCCCCGCGGCGAGTTTCATTTTGAGGTGATCGACATCGCCAAGGCAGAAATTCCATAAAACTGTTTACGGAAATTCTGACAGGATAACAAGATAAAAAAACAGATAATAAAAAATCATGTTAATCCAAAAGAAATATTGAAAGGGTCATAGTCATCCTGTAATCCTGTCAAAAAGAGAGTGTAGAATGATCAACAGGAAAAAACGGTGAACGGTTTCGGCGGTTAAATATCGAACTCCGCAACCAGAAATGTATGGTCTTTTGAATTTATTATTTATTAGTTATTAATTATTATTGTTTCTTTAGATGTCGAACTCGGCGATGAGAAAAGTATGATCGCTGGGCTTATCGGCAGTTCGGGGTTTTTTGTCGGTGTAGCATTTGGAGCATATTTTGGTCATTGGTTTAGTTGCCATTATGTAGTCGAGGCGCCATCCGATGTTTCGTTTAAAGCCGTTGGGAACTCTATAGTCCCAGAAGGTGTACTGGCTGTCACTGTCGTTATGAAGGCGGAAGCAGTCTGTAAAGCCAAAGCTTTCCACATCGGCAAAGGCATCCTGAACCTCCTTACAATAACAGACGCTTCCCCACATAGCGTCGGGGTCGTGTACGTCGCGGGCGGCAACAGCTAAGTTCATGTCGCCAAGCCAGATTATTTTGTCGGCTGGCTTGAAGTTCTTCTCGAAGTACTTCTTTAGCTGCTTATACCATTTAAGCTTATAGGCGAACATCTCGGAGTTTGGCTCTCTGCCCTGCGGGATGTAGGTGTTAACGATGTGTACGCCGCCGACCGTCGCTTTTATGAAGCGGGCCTCGTCGGGATCGGTTCCGTCCAGGCCGCGGACGATGTCGGTCATCTCGGTATTTGCAAAGATCGCTACGCCGTTGTATGACTTTTGGCCGAGGAAGACGACGTTATAGCCGGAACCGTCGAACGCAGCCGCAGGGAAGTCCTTGTCCTGACACTTTGTTTCCTGAACGCAAAGGACGTCGGGGGTGTACTCATCCAGCCAATCAAGAACGATGGGAAGGCGAGATCGTATGGAGTTAACATTAAAAGTCGCAATTTTCATTGTTTAGTTCGTAGTTCGGAGTTCATAGTTCGGAGAAAATCTTCCGCGTGTGCTGAAGCACACTCTACGGTTTATCACGGCCAAACGAGTTTGACCGTGCCACCCGGCATAGTACGAGTTTTACTTGTTATTCTAAAACCTTGCCCTTATCGACGCGCGACACCCTTTAGGGTGAGAACTTTGTGATCCGTTTGTTGCTTAAGCGGTACAAGTTGTCTTTGTTATTCTAAAACTTTGCCCTTATCGACGCGCGACTGGCTTTTTGCGATCACTTCCTGTATTCTGATGTTTGCACCTTTATTCATTTCCGGAAAAAAACTTTTCTGGCGGTTCCCCTCCTTGCCGGTGCTGTAGCTTTCTACAATACACAGGAGACTTAGCAGGAAGCTTACCATGCTTTCTGCACCCTGATTGAGGTTAATGTCGTTTCGCTCAAGCCCGTCTCCGCTTCCTTTTGTTCTGAAATCGTATACCGGTACGTGCAGGTCATTTTTTCCGAGGAACCAGTCGAAAGCTTTTCTCTGTAGCTTTAAGTATTCCGGGTTGCTTGTTGCGTCATAGGCGGCTCTGAGCATCATTGTAGTGCTTGCGACCTCGAGTGGTTGTTGGTCGAACTGAGCCTTTTTTCCGCCCCTTGGGTACCATCCGTTGCATCCTATGAAGCTGAAGTGCTCTCCGTTAAATGTGCATTCGATGAGAAACTTCGCAGTTTTTTCCGCGATCTGGAGGTACTTTTCGTCTTCCATCACCTGTGCGGCTACATAGAGTGCGTGCGGTAGTGCGGCGTTGTCATAGGTTACCATCTCTTCGAACCAATCCCATTCGGATCGGCTGTTTTGCTTGTAGGAATTGGCGATGTTGTCCGCGGCGATGGTTAGGTATCGCTTTATGTCGCTTGCTCCCGGGAACTGGCTGAGGTAGTCTGCCATTCCGAATATGGCGTATGCCTGACCTCGTATTGAAAGCTTCGGGATGTGTTTTACCGATCTGTCGAAGCAGTCCTTGATGATGGGTACGTATCTTGGCAGGGGTGGTTTTGCCATAATTGTTCCGAAAGCCCATAGCATTCTTCCGAGCGAATCGTGTGCCGGTTCGTTCTTTATCCAGTGCCTGTCGAAGCTCATGAAGTTTCGTACAGTTCCGTCTCCGTTTCTTGCATGGTGTACAAATGACATGTATATGTCGAAGAGCCTCAGTGCTTCCGGTTCTGCGTACTGGTTGTAGTACTTTGCCATTGCGACGAGTGCTCTTGCGTTGTCATCAGTGCAGTATCCGTGTTCCCTGTCCGGTATCGTAAATTTTGCGTGTTGGAAGAGTCCGGTGTCGTCTGTTAATCTTATCATGTGGCCCAATGGCGGTTCCGGTACTTCCAGTATTGAAACTGCTTCGTCTGCGGCGACCGATAAGCTTCTGTCCGGTGAAGGAGCGGATATTTTTTTTGAAGTGAACATTTTCCAGTACTTTTTTCCGATCATCGGCCAGACCATGTTTCGGCCGTAGTCGTATGCCTTTCTTCGGAGTGAGTAGAAGAGTGGATCGTTCTTTAAGATATTGGTTACGGTCTCTGCGAGCTGTTTTGGGTCGTTGAACTCTACGAGCTTTCCCCTTCCGTCGCCAAGCAATTCTTCGGCAGCCCAGTATGGGGTCGATACGACGGCTTTTCCGGTGCCTACTGCGAATGCGAGTGTTCCGCTTGTTAACTGCTCCTTGCTTTGATAAGGGGTTACATAAAGGTCTGCGGCACAAAGGAAGTTGTTCAGTTCCTCGTTGCTAACGAAGCGATTGTGGAAGATGACGTTTTCCTGTAGTTTCAAGTCCTTTACGATCCGTTTCAGGCTGAATCGGTATGCTTCTCCTTCACAGGTTATGACTTCCGGATGCGTTGCACCGAGGACGATGTATAGTGCTGAAGGGTCTTCTTTTATGATATCCGGCATTGCGTTTAGCATCATCTCTATGCCTTTGCTTCTTCCGAGCAGCCCGAAAGTCAGTATTGTTCTTCTTCCTTCCATGCCGAATTTGTGTTTGTAATAATTGCTGTCAACGAAAGGCAGGTCGGGTATTCCGTGGGGTACGAGTTCTATTTTTTTCGGTGAGATGTTGTATATGTCTTTCAACATGTCTACGCCTCGTTTGTTCATGACGACGATTTTTTGCGAGGCTTCGCAGACGTCGACCATTGCTCGATAGTAATGCGGCGCGGGGTCGTTAAGTACTGTGTGTAGTGTTGTTACGACGGGAGCATTTACTCGTCTGAGGAGTAGGTTTAGGTATGCCCCTCCGTCTCCTCCGTAGAGTCCGAACTCGTGCTGGAGGCTTATGAGGTCAACGTGGCTGAAGTTGATGTAATCTGCGGCGCAGACGTAATCGTTCTTTACGTTTCTCCTGACTTCGAACTTTACCGGGTTGGAGTATTGGTTTGCGTTGCCCGATTGCATTGCTACTACCAGCGGCTCAAAGTCTTTTCCTGCAGCTAGACTGACATTGTTAATCAGGTCGGAGGTGAAAGTTGCGATACCGCATTTGCGTGGTAGAAACGAGCTTATGAAAGCGACTTTTCTTGCTATATTTTTTGGCATTATAGTTGTCCTCCTTAAATAAAATTAAGCCATCCGAGTGGATTTTAACCAATAAAGGAGATAGTGTCAAGGATAAAAATAAGCCCTTTATGGTTCAAAATTGCGATTTATTTGACTATTCGGCGGTTTTCGGAGAAAGAAGATTTGGGATATCTAAAAGTGTCGTTTTTTTTTAACAAGTTTGTTGACTTTTCAATCGAAAACGTATAGACTAGTATTTACATAGAGTTTTAGGAGATAGATATGAAATTATCGTCACGAAGCAGGTATGGATTTAGGGCAATATTGGAGCTTGCCATCGGGTATGGCGAGGGTCCACTTCGTATAAAAACGATTGCCGAGAAGGAAGATATTTCTAACAAATATCTGGAACAGCTTATGGCTATGCTTAAATCAGCCGGTTTGATCCGAAGCGTTCGCGGTCCTCGCGGCGGATATAGTCTTACACGTCCTCCGGGTCAGGTCGGACTTCGTGAGATATTTGTTGCTCTTGAGGGTCCGCTGACTACTACAGAGTGCCTTGAGCATCCCGATTATTGCCCGCGTTGTACAGATTGTGTTACTCGACAGATTTGGGCCCAGGTACATGATGCTATTATGTCGGTTCTCGATTCAATGTCTTTGCAGGATCTTGTGGATAAGACCAATGGTGTCGATAAAGGTGATAACTATCAGATTTAGAAAGGGGTCAAGTATGCCTGGTATTTATAATAATATGGTCGAGGTTGTCGGCCTTACTCCTATAGTGCGAATAAATAAACTAGGGAGCCCGGAGGCAAATATACTTGTCAAGCTTGAGTCGTTCAATCCTTGCAGCAGTGTGAAGGATCGTATCGCGGTTTCTATGATAGAGGCTGCGGAGAAGGGCGGGGCCATTGACCATGAATCTGTGATCGTCGAGCCTACGAGCGGTAATACTGGTATCGGCCTTGCGTTTGTTTGTGCGGTGAAGGGATACAGGCTGTTGCTTACGATGCCTGAATCTATGTCTATCGAGCGTCGCCGGCTGTTGCAGATATTGGGTGCCGAGATAGTTCTTACTCCTGCGGAGCTTGGCATGAACGGAGCGATCGAAAAGGCCGAAGAAATTGTTGGTGGTATGCCGAAGGCTTTTATGCCTCAGCAGTTTAATAACCCTGCTAACCCCGCGATACACAGGAATACGACTGCTGTGGAGATATGGGACGATACCGACGGTAAGATCGATATTTTCATTGCCGGCGTAGGTACCGGCGGAACGATCACCGGGTGCGGTGAGGCGCTCAAAGAAAAAAATGCTGCGATCGAAGTTATCGCTGTCGAGCCTGCGGATTCTGCGGTGCTTTCGGGTGGGAAGGCCGGCTCGCATAAGATACAGGGAATAGGTGCAGGGTTTATTCCGAACGTTATGGATATGAATGTCGTTGACAAAGTTGCCACGGTTACGAACGAAGATGCAATTGAAACGGCACGACAGCTTGCGAAACAGGAAGGTATCCTTTGCGGAATCAGTTCCGGAGCAGCGGTCCATGCGGCGATAGAAGCGTCTAATGATCCGGCGAATAAGGGCAAGAATATAGTTGTGATCCTGCCTGATACGGGCGAACGATAT